>DAOORM010000184.1:0-4946 GCA_035389265.1 Flavobacteriales bacterium
GCTCGTGATCGACCAAGAGGGGGTGATCGGCACCAAACTGCAGGACTCCGAAAGCGTGAAGTTCTTCATCGACGGGCAGGCCTGGTCGGACAGTTCGTTCAAATCGAGCCCCTATACCGTACGCGTGAACCTGCTCCCCAACGTGCTGAACGTTCCGCAAGCCGACCTCTATTACAAGTCCTTGCCGAGCGAGTTCGCGATGAACACCATCCGGAACGAACTGGAGAAGGCGATCGAGCAGGCGAAGTTGCGCGATGCGAACATCGACAAGGAGGCGTGCGACCGTGTGCGCAAGCCACTAGACCTGAAGAAATTCGACATCGAGAAGGTGAGCACGCAGTCATTCGCGCAGGAGCGTGCGGTGATCGGTTTCTTCTTCGGTTACTTCATGTTCATCTTCATCTTCATGTACGGCGTGCAGGTGATGCGCGGCGTGATGGAGGAGAAACAGAACCGGGTGGTGGAAGTGCTCATCAGCAGCGTGAAACCATTCCAGCTGATGATGGGCAAGATCATCGGGATCGCCTTGGTCGGATTCATCCAGTTCATGCTTTGGATCATCATCACCACCACCATGGTGGGTGTGGGGACCTCCGTTCTCATGGCGGATAAGTTCGACGCCGCCGCGTTGGCCGAACAAGGGGTGACCGCGGAAGTGCAGGCCGAGCTGATGAAGCAGGATGCTGCCAGCAAGATGGACCAGAGCAAGATCTTCGCCTTGATCGAACAGGTGAACATCCCGCTCGTTCTCGGCGTGTTCCTCTTCTACTTCATCTGTGGTTATCTCCTCTACAGTTCGCTGCTGGCGGCCATCGGCTCCGCAGTGGACAGCGAAACGGACACCCAGCAGTTCATGTTCCCGGTGACCGTGCCGATGATCGTGGCCATCATCATCGCACAGATGGCGGTGTACAACCCGGAAAGTCCTGCAGTGCTGTGGTGCAGCTTGATCCCGTTCACCAGTCCCATCGTGATGATGGTGCGCGTGGCCATGGGTAGCGCTCCGATCTGGCAGCTGTTGTTGAGCATGGCGCTGCTGATCGCGACCTTCATCTTCACAACGTGGGTGGCTGGCCGTATCTACCGGACAGGGATCCTCATGTATGGCAAGAAGGTGAGTTGGAAGGAGATGGGGAAGTGGTTGTTCTATAAGGGGTAGTGGTTAGTGGACAGTAGAGTGGTTAGTGGTTAGTGGTTAGTGGACAGGGGTTGGTGGACAGTGGTTAGTGGTTAGTGGTTAGTGGTTAGTGGTTAGTGGTTAGTGGACAGTGGTTAGTGGTTAGTGGTTAGTGGTTAGTGGTTAGTGGACAGTGGTTAGTGGACAGTGGTTTGTGGACAGTGGACAGTTGGTGGTGGGGCAGTGGAACGGTGCACAGTATGTGCGGGTGATCAGCGTGGGTAGTAGACAGCGGTCTTGAACGAATGGCGAAGGCGATCATCGATCTAGGGACGAACACCTTCAACTTGTTGGTGTACGAAGTTGTCGATGCTCCAGATGGCCGCACCTCGAATGGCTTTCGGATACTTCATTCGGAAGAACGACCGGTGTTCCTCGGTCGTGGCGGGATCGAGCATGGGATGATCGCTGCGGATGCGATCGAGCGCGGCATGGAGACCTTGCGTGCGTTCAATGGAATAGCGCTTGAACATGGAGCTGACCGGGTCAGTGGTTATGGAACGTCGGCACTGCGCAATGCGCGGAATGCGGCGGACTTGACCGATCGCGCGCGGAAAGAACTCGGCATCACCATCAGGGTGATCCCCGGCGACACGGAGGCGGAGCTGATCCTCGCCGGCGTACGCCAAGCGGTGACCTTCACCAGCAAGCCGGCTTTGGTGATGGATATCGGCGGCGGCAGCATCGAGTTCATCCTGGCCACGAACAAGGCCTTGATGTGGAAACAGAGCTTCGAATTAGGTGCATCGCGCCTTCGTGACCGTATCCCCGTGAGCGACCCGATGACGATCGCTGAAGAAGCCCGCATCGCCGCGCACCTCGATGATCGCTTGGAGGCACTGTACGCCATCATCGACCGGCATGAGCCGCACCAACTCATCGGAAGTGCCGGCAGCTTTGACAGCCTGGCCACCATGATCGCTGCGGAACGATCCAGCACGATCACTTCGGAACAACATTCACTCGCGTTCACCGCATTTGAGTTCGACCTCCTGAAGGATCGCCTCCTGCGCATGGACCGGAGCGGCCGGATCCGGCAACCGGGCCTACCGGAATACCGGGTGGACACCCTCCCCTACGCGCTCATCGCCATCGACCGGGTACTCGCTGCGGGCGGCATCCGTGACATGGTCTGGAGCCGTTACGCCTTGAAGGAAGGCGCCGCAGTGACTGTCTAGCCCGGGATCACGCAGCTGACTAACTTCCCCGGCGTGAAACACCCCGCTGAGAACGACAGTGCTCCGCACCTGCCCCGACTCCTGAAGGACATCGCCTTCATTCTCATCGGCGCGTTGTCCGCTGCCTTCGGTTTGGAGGGTTTCCTCGTGCCCAACGGCTTCCTTGATGGCGGCGCGACCGGTATCGCCTTGCTCATCACCAGGCTTACCGGCATCTCCTTCCCTGTCCTGCTGCTGTTGATCAATCTTCCCTTCCTCCTCATCGCGTTCAAACTGGCCGGGCGGCGTTTCGCGGTGCGTGCGGCGTTGTCCATCCTGGTGCTTGCGGTGCTCACTTCCGTGCTGCACTTTCCCGACATCACCCACGATAAGCTGCTCGTTTCGGTGTTCGGCGGATTCTTCCTCGGCGCGGGCATCGGGCTGGCGGTGCGCGGCGGCAGTGTGCTGGACGGCACGGAAGTGCTTGCACTCGCCGTCGGTCGCCGGATCGGTATCAGTATCGGCGACGTGGTCATGGTCATCAACGTGGCCATCTTCGGTGTAGCGGCCTGGTTGATCGATCTCGAAACGGCGATGTACGCCATGATCACCTACCTCTCAGCGAGCAAGACGCTGGACCTTGTGGTGGAAGGACTCGAGGAATACACCGGCATCACCATCATCAGTCCGCACCATGCGGAGATCCGCGAGGTGATCGCGAATGAAATGGGCCGCGGCGTGACCGTTTACACTGGCAAACGCGGCTTCACGAAAGGGGCCGGATCGCACGAGGTGGACATCCTCTATTGCGTCATCACACGACTCGAGGTAGGGCGCTTCCTCTCCGAAGTGGAGAAGATCGACCCCGACGCCTTCGTGGTGACGAGCCCCGTGAAGGATGTGCGCGGCGGCATCCTGCTCAAGCGCAGAACGCATTGATCCGTTCACGCCAATAGGGCGAAGGATCATCTAACGCTGAACACCTCGTTCAAGGAAGCTGCTGGGCCTTGACGTTGGTGGGCACGGTGCCACCGATGGTCTGTAGGATCACATCGCGGTCATTGGAACCACCGGTGTAGATCACCGATCCATCGAGGTTCACATCGCGGACATCATAGACGTTCGCCAACGTGTTCGTGGGCACGATGCCCCCAATGGCTTGTAGCACGAGGTCGCGGTCATTGCCTGAGCCTGTGTATTGCACCGAACCGTTGTTGCTCACATCACCGGGCCAAAGCATCATGACACCACCGGCATCATTGCGTGCCGTTGTGCCATAGGTCGCCGTGGCCGCAGCGGTGAAGTCGAGTGCCGTAGCGCTAGAGGTCAAGGAAACCGGCGTAGCCGTCATGCAACCCAAGTGGTTCCTGTGCCGCACGGCGATGTGGTACTGGCCGGGTGCCGCATCGAAACCGACCGGCGAAGTGCCATCGGTCGCGCTCACGATATCCCCATCGCGCTGTACCAAGGCCTGGCGTGTGGCCACGACCACGCCCGGTGTGGCAGGATCACGCAGTTCCAAACGGACCCAATCGGTGATGGCATTGGCACCTGTGATGTTCAGCACACCGGTACCGATGGCCTCGCCTCCACCTTCCACTTGCGACCAACCGGCCGCCGTGTAAGGCTCAAGCGTTGGGATCAACCCGCTGGCGCGCAACGCATCGCTCATCTGGGTGCCAGCGAACGGTCCGGCGAGGAACACACGGGCATTCACGCGCACCTCGGAACTGATGCAGAACGGTACGCTCACCGTGGTGAACGCCGTGGTGGGCGAGGTGGCCAGAACGGCAGCGCCTGGACCTACTACCTGCACCGATCCATTGCCATAGGCACAGCAGATCCCATCGCCGTAACTGTCGTTGACCCGGAGCTCATAGCAGCCATCGGGTAAGCAGGCCGTTCCCGTCGTTTGCGGATACTGCCCATTCGCCGCATACTGCGTGTAGGGACCACCGCTAGCATACGTGATCCCGTTGCCCACGATGGACCAGCTCAATTCATTGCCATAGCGATCGCTCACCACCGGAATGGTGACAGCCGTGCAGCACGATGGATGCAACCAGGTGACCGAGCTGCTCCAGTTGCTCGTGGCTTCATCCGCACATTGCCGGCGCACTTGGAACTCGTAGGTGAAGCAGCCGCCCAGCCCGGTCACCGGCGCTTGGCTTCCGGTGAGCGAACTGATGGTCGTCCACGTGGTGGTGCCTTGCGGGCGATACCGAAGGCCGAAGGTCTGATCGGCGGCACCGCTCCACTGGACGGTGACGGACGTGGGCGAGGTGCTGGAAACGGCGATTCCGCTGACGCCAGCGCAATAGCTGCCGCAACCGGCCATGACCAGCTGCATGCTGTTGTTGGCATTGATACGGCCTCCCGTAACGGTCTGCCCGACCAAGTTGCCGCCTACATCCACACCGCTGAATAGTTGCTCGCGGATGTACAACGCTGCACCTTCGGGGTCACTGGTCACCAGATCCATCAACTCCGGACAAGGCGCGCTGTACAACAAAGCGATCACACCCGCCGTAAGCGGTCCGGCAGAGCTCGTTCCGCTGGTACTGCCGAAACCGGTGCTGCCCGCCGTCGTACCACTGGTGGTGAATACGTTC
>DAOORM010000185.1:0-4937 GCA_035389265.1 Flavobacteriales bacterium
CCTTTGAAGAGCGGGCTCTTGATGGAACCCTTACGGCTGCCACCGGTACCTTTCTGGCGGTGCAGCTTGCGCGTGCTTCCGCTCACTTCGCTCTTCTCGAGCGTCTTGGCCGTGCCCTGACGCTTGTTGGCCAGGTGCTGTTTCACGTCCAGCCAGATGGCGTGGTCGTTCGGCTCGATCGCGAACACCGCGTCGTTCAGCTTGGCTTTCTTGCCGGTGGACTTGCCGTCCTTGCCGTGGATCTCGAGTTCCATCTTACTTCCAGATGATCACGATGCTTCCCTTGGGACCAGGAACGGTACCCTTCAGGAGCAACAGGTTCTTACCAGCGTCCACTTTCACCACCTTCAGGTTCTCGGTGGTCACTTTGTTACCACCCGTGCGACCGGCCATACGCAGGCCTTTGAACACACGGCTCGGGTACGAGCTACCACCCAGGGAACCTGGTGCGCGGCTCCGGTCGTGCTGACCGTGGGTGGCTTCACCCACACCGCTGAAGCCGTGACGCTTCACCACACCTTGGAAACCCTTGCCCTTGCTGTTGCCGGTCACGGTCACGAAGCTGCCTTCCTCGAAGATGTCGACACCAACAGTGTCACCCAACTTCATTTCGGCTTCGAACTCCTTGAACTCGTGTGCCTTCACCTTGGGGGTGGTGCCAGCCTTCTTATAGTGCCCCAGCAAAGCCGCGGGGGTGTTCTTCTCACGACGCTCACCGGCGGAGAGCTGCACGGCTTGGTAGCCGTCCTTCTCCTCGGTCTTCACGTGGCTCACCACGTTCGGTGACGCCTCGATCACCGTGCATGCTACCAGGAACCCGTCCGCATCGAACAGGCTGGTCATGCCGATCTTCTTTCCAATTAGTCCGCTCATGGCTCTGTGGTGCTATCGGTCAGACTTTGATCTCCACATCCACGCCACTCGGGAGCTCGAGCTTCATCAGGGCATCGATCGTCTTGGAAGACGAGCTGTAGATGTCCATCATGCGTTTGTAACTGCACAGTTGGAACTGCTCGCGCGCCTTCTTATTGACGTGCGGCGAGCGGAGCACTGTGAACATGCGCTTGTGCGTCGGCAGTGGAATGGGACCACTGACGACAGCGCCCGTGCTCTTCACCGTCTTTACGATCTTCTCGGCGCTCTTGTCGACGAGGTTGTGATCGTACGACCGCAGCTTGATCCTGATCTTTTGGGTCATCGCTTGTTTGCGGGGTTATGCTGAAACCTTTCCACGCACCTTGGCCAGGACGGCTTCGGTCACGTTGTTGGGGGCAGGAACGTAATGACTGAATTCCATGGTGCTGCTGGCGCGGCCAGAGCTCATCGTACGCAACGAGGTCACGTAGCCGAACATCTCGCTCAAAGGCACCGTGCCCTTGATGGCTTTCGCACCAGCGCGGTCCTCCATGCCCACGATCGTACCGCGGCGACGGTTGAGGTCACCCACGATGTCACCCATGTTCTCTTCGGGCGTGATCACCTCGATCTTCATGATCGGCTCGAGGAGTACAGGCTTACACTTGGGGATAGCGGTACGGAAGGCGGCCTTCGCGCAGATCTCGAAGCTCAACGCATCGGAGTCCACGTTGTGGAAGGAACCATCGTACAGGGTCACTTTCAGGCTTTCCATGGGGAAGCCCGCGAGCACACCGTTCTTCAAGGAACCTTCGAAGCCCTTCTGCACAGGTCCAACGAATTCCTTCGGGATCGAACCACCCTTGATCTCGTCGATGAACTCCAAGCCGGTCTTCTCAGGATCGGTCTGGGGCTCGATGCGCACATGGATGTCTGCGAACTTACCGCGACCACCGGTCTGCTTCTTGTAGAGCTCGCGGTGTTCCACCATGCCGCTGATCGCCTCGCGGTACTTCACCTGAGGAGCTCCCTGGTTGCACTCCACCTTGAACTCGCGCTTCATACGATCCACGAGGATCTCGAGGTGCAATTCGCCCATACCGCTGATCACGGTCTGGCCGGTGTCCTCGTCGGTGTGCACCTTGAAGGTGGGATCCTCTTCGGCGAGCTTCGCCAAGGCAGCACCCATCTTGTCCAGATCGGCCTGGGTCTTGGGCTCGATGGCGATACCGATCACCGGCTCGGGGAAGCTCATGCTCTCGAGAATGATCGGGTTGTTCTCGTCGCACAACGTATCACCCGTGCGGATGTCCTTGAATCCGACGGCAGCTCCGATGTCGCCCGCTTCGATGCGCTCGACAGGATTCTGCTTGTTGGAGTGCATCTGGAAGATGCGGCTGATCCGCTCCTTGCGATCGCTGCGCGTGTTCTGCACGTAGCTACCGGCTTCCAACACGCCGCTGTAGGCGCGGAAGAAGGCGAGACGGCCTACGAACGGATCGGTCGCGATCTTGAACGCGAGGCCAGCGAACGGCTCTGCGGGGTCCGGCTTGCGGGTCACCTCGGCGTTGGTGCGTGGGTCGATACCCGTCACCGCTTCGATGTCCATCGGGCTCGGCAGGTAGGCCATCACGGCGTCCAACATGGTCTGCACACCCTTGTTCTTGAAGGCGCTACCACAGAGGATCGGCGTGATGCTCATGTTGATCGCGCTCTTGCGGATCGCCGCCATCACTTCGGCCTCGGTCAAGCTATCCGGATCAGTGAAGTACTTCTCCATCAACTTGTCGTCGCTCTCGGCAACCGCTTCGATGAGCTTGTCGCGCCACTCCTTCACCGTGTCCTTCAGATCCTCGGGGATGGGAACTTCGCTCCAGGTCATGCCCTGGTCGGCTTCGTTCCATACCATGCCACGGTTGTTGATCAGATCCACCACACCCTTGAAGTCCGCCTCAGCGCCGATGGGCACTTGCAGGGGAACAGGGTTGGCGCCGAGGCGCTCGCGGATCTGCTTCACCACATTGAAGAAGTCGGCACCGCTACGGTCCATCTTGTTGACGAAGCCGATGCGGGGCACCTTGTATTTGTTGGCCTGGCGCCACACGGTCTCGCTCTGGGGCTCAACACCACCAACAGCGCAGAACAGGGCCACAGCACCGTCGAGCACGCGCAGGCTGCGCTCCACCTCCACGGTGAAGTCCACGTGACCCGGCGTATCGATCAGGTTGATCTTGTACTTGTCGCCACGGTAGTTCCAGCTGGTGGTGGTAGCGGCGGAGGTGATGGTGATACCACGCTCCTGCTCCTGCTCCATCCAGTCCATGGTGGCCGCACCGTCGTGTACCTCACCGATCTTGTGGACAAGACCCGTGTAGTACAGGATGCGCTCGGAAGTCGTCGTCTTCCCGGCATCGATGTGCGCCATGATGCCGATGTTGCGCGTGAATGTGAGGTCCCTCTTGGCCATTGTTGTCTTGCTCTACCGTCGTTATCAGAAGCGGAAGTGGCTGAACGCTTTGTTCGCTTCGGCCATCTTGTGGATCTCTTCCTTCTTCTTGAATGCTCCTCCTTCCTCCTTCGAAGCGGCGAGGATCTCGTTCGCGAGCTTGTTCGCCATGCTCCGTTCGTTGCGGTTGCGGGCGTAGCCGATCAACCACTTCATCGCGAGGCTCTTCTTGCGATCCTCACGCACCGCCTGCGGGATCTGGAAGTTGGCACCGCCTACACGACGGCTGCGCACCTCCACCTGCGGGGTCACGTTCGTAAGGGCCTTGCGGAAGATCTCCAGACCGTCCTCTCCGCTCTTCTCGGCAACGATGTCGATGGCGTCGTAGAAGATGTCCAGGGACTTGCTCTTCTTGCCGTCGTACATCAAGTTGTTCACGAACTTGGTCACTTGCACATCACCGAACTTGGGGTCCGGAAGGATGCTGTGCTTTACTGTCTTCTTGCGCATGGCTGCTGTTCAATGACAGGTTACTTCTTCTTCTTGGCAGGGGCTGCTCCGGGCTTCGGACGCTTGGTGCCGTACTTGCTGCGACGCTGGTTGCGGCCTTCCACACCCGATGTGTCCAACACACCGCGCACGATGTGGTACTTCACACCGGGCAGGTCCTTCACACGACCACCGCGCACCAGCACGATGCTGTGTTCCTGCAGGTTGTGGCCTTCACCGCCGATGTAGGCGATCACCTCGTAGCCGTTCACCAGACGCACCTTGGCCACCTTGCGAAGCGCCGAGTTCGGCTTCTTTGGGGTGGTGGTGTACACCTTGGTGCACACGCCGCGGCGTTGCGGGCACGACTTCAGGGCAATGGACTTGCTCTTGTACACAGGGTTCTCGCGACCCTTGCGGATGAGCTGTTGGATGGTTGGCATGAGCTCCTTTCGGTTGGCTTTCAGCGTCTTTAGCCATTCCTCGGCTAAAAACGGGCTGCAAATGTAGCGCTTTCCACTTTCCAACCAATTGGTGTTCATGGAAATTTCCCTCCCGGCCCAGGCCCACGGGATCCCACGATCGATCCGGGTTCGCGCTCATTGCGCCCCTAAAACCTTGCGATCCAAGCGGATAGTGAACCACCGATCCGGCGCGATCCCGCGCCGGATCGGGATTTTTTCGCGCGGGCAGGCCTTCTCATTCATTCGGACGTTCTACCTTTGTTAGTACCATATGATACTATAAATGGACGTTGGCAACATCACCTACTACTCCATCAGCCCCCGCATGCTGAACCTCCTGGCCACCATCCACCACCGGCTGGGCGAGGTGCATGCACGCCACCTCCACAGGCCACCCGTCCACCTGGAGAAGGCCTACCACATCAGTGCGGTCCACAGCACCTTGGCCATCGAAGGCAGCACGCTGGATGCGTTGCCGGTGGCCGATATCCTGGATAAACCCGGCGCCGTTACCGAGGGCCCCAGCGCACTGGAGGCCGTGAACACCCACCGGGCCCATGCCCTGATCGAAGACCTGGACCCCTTCGTGGAGCACGACCTCCGGCATGCCCATAGCGTGCTCATGCACGGACTGGCCCTCGATGCCGGCCATTTCCGCACCGGCGCCATGGACGTGCTCTATG
>DAOORM010000186.1:0-4923 GCA_035389265.1 Flavobacteriales bacterium
TGTGGAGCACTCCATTGGCATGGTAGTACTTGGCCACGCCTTCCCGAAGCTCATCCACGAACACTTCTTCCACCAGTACGACACCGGTGGAATCGTACTTGAGCGATGGGCCGTTCTTCTTATCGGCCATGTAGGTGATCGAGCTGGCCAACCTGCCCTTCGTGTCGTAGAATTTCCACACACCCTCCAAGAGCAGGTCGCGGCGGGCGCCTTCGCTCCGTAAGATGCCTGTGTCGTAGAAGTTGCGCCAATGGCCCTCGGGTTTCCCGTTGATCAACACACCTTCGCTGGCCACCTGACCGTTCGGATGGTAATAACGATGCAGGCTATCGGTCTGTGCTGCAGCCAGCAGACCTTGCATGCAAGCCAGCACACAGAAAAAAGTCTTCAACCAACTCTTCATGTATTTCCGTTTAACCTTTAAAAGGTTGATGATATAGTATGGTCGGTTGGATCTGTTGATGATCGCTGGTCGGTTGACTTGCGACTTTCAGTTATCAAAATTAGCGCACGGTCGATGAACGATCCAGATCCGTTCCAAGTATCGGAGTGCTTTAGGGATCAGGTACTTCTCTACCGGTATAAACGATCGTTGGTTCTTGATCCTTTCTACCGTTGTTGAAAAGAAGGCGACCATTCCTGGCTTGCTGATCGTGGGTTGCCGGTGCAGATCGATCGACAACCCGATTTGTCGAAGTGCTTGTTCTTGTTAAGGGGAAGGCGCTTGTTCGATCTTCCGGAATGTTACCCCGTGATATCCACAGTTTGAAGCGTGATCCAACGATCCGATCGTCAGATCAGCCGTTGGGTATCTTTGTGACTCATTCGTTCCGACCATGCACATCCTCATTGGCAGTGACCATGCGGGCTTCGACTTGAAGCATCTGTTGAAGGATCACCTACGAGCCCTGGGCCACGAGGTCACCGATAAGGGTACGCATGTGAAGGATAGTGTGGATTATCCGGACTATGCGCATGCGGTGGCCCAAGCGGTGGCGAATGAACCCCGTGCGTTGGGGATCTTGATCTGCGGAAGTGGTAATGGCGTGAATATCAGTGCCAATCGGCACCCTGGCATCCGCTCGGCATTGGCCTGGTCTCCGGAGGTGGCGGGGCTCGCTCGTGCGCACAACGATGCCAACGTCCTCGCACTTCCAGCGCGTTTCATCAGTGATGGTGAAGCGGAACGGATCGTCGAGGCTTTCTTGAACGCCACGTTCGAAGGTGGTCGCCATCAACGACGGGTGGAGAAGATCGAGCTGGCCCGATGATGATCCCGTTCCGCACCCTGTGCGCGCTGGTTGGGGCATGGCTCCTGATCACACGTACTCATGCTCAAGTGGATACCGTGGCCCTGCGTTTTGCGGGCACCATCACGGAGGCGGAGTTGCTGGATCACCTCACCATCATCGCTAGTGATGCCTACCAAGGGCGGGATACGGGTAAGGATGGCCAGAAAATGGCGGCTGCCTACCTGAAGGAAGCGTTCATCCAGGCCGGTATACCGCCGGTAGTGCCAAGTGATCCGTCGGCTATCGTGGAGGGCTACTTCCAGCCTTTCGAAGTGATCGAAGAACGCTCGGGGACCATTTCCTTGGTAAAGGGTGATCGCGTCTACCGCCATGGCAAGGAGTTGGTGAACTTCCAGGAGCGCTTGACCATGGATGGTCAAGTTGATCAGTTGACATTCGTTCCGGCCAGGCTCAAGCCCGCAGCGAATGCCCTGGTGGGTATGGACGTATTGATCGATGGGAACAGTCTAGGTGGCTTTCCTGCACTACTCGATGGGCTTCGGGACCGTTCGGACGAGTTCCGCAAGGCCGGTGCACGGTTGGTATTGGTAACGGTCGATGATCTCGGCGCAATGATCCCGCAGTTGCATTTGAGGGGGTCACAAATGCGTTTGGCTGACCAAGTGAAGAAGACAGACCGAGGTAGTTCCAACACACAGATCATCCTGGTGGATGCGCAGGCGATGCAAGAGCTTCTGGGTGAACACGCGCTGGTGAAATTGAAGAAGAGGAGGCGCATTCACACGGTACCAGTGGATATCCGGTTGGCGGTAGAAGCGGGCGAACAGCGGTTGACGACGGAAAATGTTCTCGCGTACATCGAGGGCACGGACAAGAAGGATGAGTTGGTGGTGCTTACCGCACACTATGACCACGTGGGTGTGGAGGATGGCGTGGTCTACAACGGAGCCGATGATGATGGTACAGGCACTGTGGCCATGATCGAGATCGCCGAGGCGTTCGCCATGGCTAAGGCGGCTGGAAAGGGCCCCCGGCGAAGCGTGCTGGTGATGCCCGTGAGCGGTGAGGAGAAGGGACTTCTAGGCTCGCGCTACTACAGTGAGCACCCGGTCTTTCCGCTTGCCAATACGGTCGCTGACCTCAACATCGATATGATCGGGAGGCGGGATAGTGCACACGCCACGTCTGAACCGTACATCTATGTGATCGGGAGTGACCGGCTGAGCACTGGTTTGCACGAAGCCAATGAGAGGGCGAACGGCTTATACAGCAAGCTAACACTGGACTATACGTTCAACGCCGAGTCTGATCCGAATCGCTTCTATTACCGCAGTGATCATTACAACTTCGCTCGCAAGGGCGTGCCTAGCCTGTTCTATTTCAGCGGGATCCACGAAGACTACCACCAGCCTGGTGATGATGTGGAGAAGATCGACTTCGGCCTGCTTCACCAGCGCACCTTACTGGCTTTTCACACCGCCTGGATACTCGCGAACCAAGAGGAACGGATCGTGGTGGATAAGCCGGTCAAGCCCTGATCACCCTTTCGTTGCAAGGGGCATCGGCTCGGTACCCTCCTGCAAGAGTTGCTCGATGAACGTACGGAGCCCGCGGGTATAATTCGTGTAATGCTCTCCCGTGCTTGGACCGTAGAAACCGGTCCGGATGCGACGCACCTTGCCATTGCGGTCAACGAAGATGCACGTGGGGTAGCTCATGATATGATCCAAGAAAGGCAGCTTCGCAGACGCATTCTCTTTCGCTGCTGAACCGCCATAGACGATCGGATAATCCACCCCCATGGTGTGCTTGAAGCGCTTCAGACCAGCGATCGCCTTGGCCTCGTCATCGTACTTCTCGAATGCCAGCGCCAGCACCTCCAGTCCTTGCTCCCCATAGGCAGTATGCAACTCCTTTAGGAGGATGGTCTCATCCACGCAGTTGGGGCACCAACTACCCATCACCTGCAGCATGAGTACTTTACCCTTGAAGCGATCGTCATGCGTGGAGATGATGTTCCCTTCCAGATCGGGGAAGGCCACCTCGGCCATATCGTGCCCCTCCTTCAAGAACGTCAAAGAATCCGGATCCCTGAGGTGGAAGTCCGGATTTCGGTATGCTACCCAAGGTTCGGTCCAATGCGTACCACTCCAGAAACCGCCGACGATGCTATCGCCTTGAAGCGCCCCCTTGAAGAGGAAAGCATGCGACCCGTCAAAACAAGAAAGGCGCAGAGAGTCCTTGTCCACGGAGCCTTCGAGGAAGCGGTAGTCGCCGGTCTCGGTCAAGAAAGTACCGCTAAGGAGCCCATCCTTGCCCTGCTTGAAGATACCAATGGCGTCGTAGGTGTCCGAAGTGCCTTTGCTGAAGTGTACTTCCCAGGTGCCACCGAAGAGGGCTTGTGGGTTCGAAGATGCGGTGAAGCGTTGAGCATGTCCCGCATGTGCTACGAACGGGATGCGGTAATCAGGCCCTTTCAGATAGTTGTGCCAAAGGCCGGATATGGTGCTGTCGTTCTCCACGATGCCCTTGAATTCGGAGTCGAACAAGGGCATGCGCATGAGGAAGCTATCGCCGCGCATCTCGATGTCATGCACACCGATGATCTCTGAGGCGTTGTGGATGCTCGCCGCCCAGGAAAGGCTGTCCTTCCGCTGAAGGTCGAATTGGAACGGCAGCTTGTGTTCGCCGAGGTCCAACACCATGCGCCAAGTACCTGTACGAGGAACCGGAGCCAGCGCTGGTTGGTTCGTGCAGCCGATCAGGGCGAGGTAGAGAAAGGCTGCAGCGGCCCGCGATCTTAAAGACATGATGTGCTGCGAATATACCCGGATGCCCGAAGTGACCAATAGCGAATGTCCGGTAGACTTGGGCGCCTGACTTACAGGTCGAACTTGATCCCTTGTGCCAAAGGAAGTTTGGTGCCGTAGTTGATCGTGTTCGTTTGCCGGCGCATATAGGCCTTCCAGGCATCACTACCACTCTCACGCCCACCGCCGGTCTCCTTCTCTCCACCGAACGCACCACCGATCTCCGCCCCACTGGTGCCGATGTTAACGTTGGCGATGCCGCAATCGCTACCAGCTGCGCTCAAGAAACGTTCAGCTTCGCGTAGATCCAGTGTCATGATCGCGCTGCTCAATCCCTGTTTCACACCGTTCTGGATGGCGATGGCCTCGTGGATATCACCGCTGTAGCGCAAGAGATAAAGGATCGGTGCGAACGTCTCCTCCTGCACGATGCGCATATCCGGTTTGGCCTCCACGATCGCCGGCTTCACGTAACATCCGCTTTCGTATCCCGGGCCAGAGACCAGACCACCTTCCACAAGGAGTGTCGCCCCCTGCTCCACCGCCGATGTCAAGGCCTTTTGGTACGTCGCGACAGCTTGAGTATCGATCAGCGGACCCACATGGTTGTTCTCATCCAGTGGATCCCCTATACGTAGTTGACCGTATGCCTTCACGAGTTTCTGCTTGAAGGCATCATAAACAGTTTCGTGGATGATCAATCGACGGGTCGAGGTGCAACGCTGGCCAGCGGTGCCAACGGCTCCAAAGACACATCCGATCAAGGACATCTCCAGATCCGCCTTATCGCTGATGATGATGGCGTTATTCCCGCCCAGCTCAAGCAGTGAACGACCTAGACGCTGGCCGACAGCGGCACC
>DAOORM010000187.1:0-4877 GCA_035389265.1 Flavobacteriales bacterium
CGCGCGTCAGGCGATACATGGCGATGGTCTGCTCAGGGTTGGTCTGGAAGAAGGTCTTCGGCCCGATGCGGAAACGGAGCGGCTTGCCCCCGGGACCATCGGGTAATTCCTCCACCAGGTGATCGCGCCCATGGAACACGTGGATGTCCAGGTCGAAGATGGTATCGTTCTTTTTGGTGTTCACCGTCCACAGCACGCTGGAGAGTTGCGGGAAGGCCTGCACCAGTTCGCCAAGGATGCGATCGCGTGCTTCAACGTTCTCGTGGCCCACGGACAGCAGCACCATGCACTCGCCGGTGGTCGTGGTGCGGATCAACAAGGTGCGCAGGAACCCTACATGGGCGCGCTGGTCGTAGAAGCTTAGTCCATGGACCCTTGCATGCGCCCGGAAGAAATTGCGGATGGCATCGCTCGGCGCGGGTTGTAAATGGCATTCACTGATGTCCAACACGCGATCGAAGCGCATGGGGATGTGGAAGCCGAGCGCGTTCTTGTCGATCACCGCATTTGTCACTCCGGCCTCCGAGCCGGAGTCGCCCATTGTCACTCCGGGCACCGACCCGGAGTCGCTCAAATGCTCAGATGCACTCCCACCTGACACTTCCACTTCCTCCTTCGTGAACCAGCGCGCGTTGCAGAACGAGAACTCCAGCTTGTTGCGGTAGTGCGTCAGGCTCGGCGAGGCCATGATCGGCGTCACCGAAGGCAACTCCAAACCCCCGAGCCGCTCCAGGTTGTCGATCACCTGCTGCTGCTTGTACTCGAGCTGCTTGGGGTAGGAGAGGTCCTGCCACTTGCAACCGCCGCAGGTGCCGAAGTGCTTGCAGAAGGGCGATACACGATCAGGTGAGGGCGAAACGATGCGTGTGGTGATGGCCTCGGCATAGTTGCTCTTCTTCTTGGTCACGCGCACATCCACCACATCGCCTGGCACGGCACCGGTCACGAACACCACCAGGCCGTCCTGCTTGGCGATGGCCTTGCCCTGTGCGCCTGCGGTGGTCACGGCGAGGTTCTCGATGTAGAGCGGCTCTTTGTACTTGGTGCGGCGCATGGGTCGGTTGGAAAGGCATACCACGCGGGAGGCGCGGCCGATAGGGCGGCGAAGATACCCTACTTTTGCGGCCCCATCAGGCAGGCAAGCCACGTCCATCAAGCCATGCAAGAGACCCGTATCAACAGCAAGACTCAACGCGCCATCGCCCTCGAAGACAAGTACGGCGCGCACAACTACCACCCCTTGCCCGTGGTGCTGGACCGTGGCCAGGGCGTGTTCGTGTGGGACGTGGAAGGCAAGCGCTACTACGATTTCCTCAGCGCGTACAGCGCGGTGAACCAAGGCCATTGCCACCCACGCTTGGTAAAGGCCATGCAGGAACAGGCGGCCGAGATCACCCTTACCTCGCGCGCATTCTACAACAGCAAGCTTGGAAGCTACGCGGAGTTCGTTTGCAGCATGTTCGGCTACGAGAAGATGCTGCCCATGAACACCGGTGCCGAAGCTGTGGAGACCGCGATCAAGATGGCGCGGCGCTGGGGTTACGAGAAGAAGGGCATCACCAAGGGTCAGGCGAAGATCATCGTGTGCGAAGGCAATTTCCACGGGCGCACCATCACCATCATCAGCGCCAGTACCGACCCGGACAGCAACACCAACTTCGGCCCCTATACGCCGGGCTTCGTGACCATTCCGTACAACGATATCGCTGCGCTGGAGAAGGCGCTTGAGGATCCGGACGTGTGCGCCTTCCTCGTGGAGCCCATCCAAGGAGAGGCCGGGGTCTTCGTGCCCGACGCGAACTACATCGGGACCGCCATCACCCTGTGCAAAGCGAAGAACGTGCTCTTCATGGCCGATGAGGTACAGACCGGCATCGCGCGCACCGGCAAGCTCCTGGCCAGCTGCCACAGCCACGGCTGCGATTGCACCGCCGGCAGCTGCAAGAACGGCGCATACCCCAAAAAGCCCGATGTGGTGATCCTCGGCAAGGCGGTGAGCGGTGGCATGTATCCCGTGAGCCTTGTGCTGGCCGACCATGACGTCATGGACGTGTTCATCCCCGGCAGCCACGGCAGCACCTTCGGCGGTAACCCGATGGGTGCACGCATTGCCATGGAAGCACTGTCCATCATCACCGATGAAAAGCTCGTCGACAACGCCGAACGCCTCGGACGGATCTTCCGCGCGGAAATGCAGAAGCTGGTGGAGGAATTCGACTACGTGAAGCTCGTGCGCGGCATGGGCCTGCTGAACGCCGTCATCATCGAGCCGCGCACCGCAGCGGACGGCAGCCCCAAGACCGCCTGGGAACTCTGCCTGCTCCTACGCGATAACGGCCTCCTCGCCAAACCCACGCACGGCGACATCATCCGCTTCGCACCGCCCTTGGTCATTACCGAAGAGCAGCTGATGGAGTGCTGCCGGATCATTGCGCTGAGCGTGCGGCAGTTCGCGTGAACTAGGTTTAAGACCTATTGGGCTCAGGAATTATTAGAGCGCCATTCCACGAAGTAGTCCAGCATGACTTGATCAATGTTCTCCTTGGTTGCTCCGTCCCAATAGTGTTGATCGCCCCAATGCATCAAGTCATACTTGGCGAAGAATAAGAGATAGAAACCGTGCAAGTAGCTTTCAAAATCCATTTCGATGTATAGATCCTTCAACAGGGTTGTCGCTTCGAATGCATCTAACTTTTTCGAAAGAACCAATGCAATGAGGTAGTTTGCATAATCCTTAATGGTCCGGTCGGCATCGACATAGGACAGGTTGAGTTCCGAGAGAACCTTGTCCATCAAGGCGTGCAGATAGAACTGGTTGAAGGGTTCATGTTCTCCCGCTAAGATCCTTAAGTGCTCGGTGTCATTTCCGGCCGAGAGCATATCAGACGCCCAAGCAATGGTTGATCCATCAATATCTCGTTCGAGCGCCTTGAAAGCCAGAATCTCTATTGTTGAGCTACCCGGTTTCATCTTGAGACCGACAATGTAAGTGAAGGGGATATGCTTTGCTGAAATGTGATGTAACTCCCGCCTCGCTACTTTCACAGAATGATCGCCTCTCCCGGCAGGACAATTTTATATGCGCTTCTGGTTTTGCCAGCACCGTCTATCGCCCAGCTGAACGTGTTGGAAGAGGATGCCAGCCTCACCTCCCGTTGGGAACTTTCCGATACCACGCAGAAGGCCAATTTCCTCATCAGGCCCCATAAGCCGGTATATTTCTTGCCTTTCTATTGGAGCAGCGACCCCAACGAACAGCCGACCACCGATAATCCAGAGACTTCCTTACCGGTGCCCATTCCTTTGCAGCCGCTGGAGTTCAAGTTCCAATTCAGCTTCAAGTTCAAGGTGTGGCGGGGCATCTTCGGGCATAACGGTGATCTGTGGTTGGGCTATACGCAAAGCTCACGCTGGCAGATGTACAATGCCGGACTCTCACGGTTGTTCCGCGAAACGAACTATGAGCCCGAGGCGATCCTCAACTTCCGGACGAACGTGAAGCTGCTCGGCTTCCGCCTGACGATGTTGGGTGGTGGGGTGAACCACCAGAGCAATGGCCGCAGCTTCTATCTCACCCGCAGCTGGAACCGCGTTATCGGGCAGGTCGGTTTCGAGCGGGAGAACTGGGCCATACTGCTGCGCCCCTGGATGCGGGTGAAGGAGGATATCGCGGTGGACGAGAATCCCCGTATCGATGAGTACATCGGTCGCGGGGATCTGCTCGTGGTGCGTTCGCACAAGGGGCACCAGATCAGTGCGCTGGCCCGGCACTCGCTTGATTTCAAGCGGGGGCATGCATCCATCCAACTTGATTGGGCGATCCCCGTGACCGGCTACTTCAAGGCACATGTGCAATTCTTCATGGGGAACGGCGAGAGCATGATCGACTACAACCACCGACAAACGATGGTGGGCTTAGGCTTCTCGCTGATGGAGTGGATGTGATCGTCTAGGGCAAGATGACCCGCTGCGCCTGGATCGTACCTTCGGGGGTGAGCGAGCACACGATGTAAGCACCGGCCCGAAGAGTGATCTGGCTCGCTCCGGCACTCACGGGCTCAATGCGGCGCCCATCCAAGGAATGGACGCTCGTGATGGTTCTACCGTTCAATGCAGTGACGGTCCGGTTGGCTGGGTCGATCGCAAAGTGGGACGCTGTACTGGTCGATCGGTCTACTACCGCCGTAGGTGTGCAGATCACGGCGTTCAAATACTCCCAGATCTCGTTGTTGTACACGTTGGGCACGAAGAGGCCATCGGGCAGGTTACCCATGCGCACCACCACCAGCCCCGTGCTCGGTGATACGTTGATGATCTGACCGTTCTTGCCCATGGCGGCGTAGATGTCGCTCGGGGCATCGGGTATCAGCGGGCCGGGCAGCTGGATCTGTACCCCGGGGAGGAGGTAGTTGGATTGGCCGTTCAACCACCACAGGTAGCCGTAGGCCGGGTTCAGCGCTTGTGAGGGTGTGGTCATGGCTGTGAAGTAGGCTTCGTCCGTGAGGATGGGTGTGCCATTCCAGGTGCCGCCGTTCTGGGCCAACAAGCCGAAACGCGCCATGCTGCGGGCCTTGCTCAGGAACACATTGTTGTACCCCAGTTGCACGAATAGGCCCGTGAGGCCCGTGGTGCTGGTGAGGTTCGTGAAGATGTAGTTGTTCAAGTTCTGTCCGGTGGCCCCTTCGAGCACGCCATCCAGTAGGGTGTAGGGTGCATTGTAGTACGACCACCGGCTTCCCGGCTCGGTGAGGTAGGTGAGGCATTCGGGGTCCGTGCAATCGAATTCGCCATTCGTATCGTCTAGCCCCGTGGTCATGGTCAAGTGGTTGCGGATGGTGATGGCCGCTTCCTGCGCCGGCGTGCAACTGGACCAGCCT
>DAOORM010000188.1:0-4856 GCA_035389265.1 Flavobacteriales bacterium
ACATCCCAGGGCAGAATGGATGGGGGCAGGCGCATTACTTCCAGTTCAAGGATGACGACTACAACGAAGTCGTGTTCGATCGACCTGACCGTGAATTCGAGTTCAGCAGTGCGCCGCATGAATTGGCTGCTTGGACCAGTGGCAACACCTATTTCGGCGACATCGGTTGGCGGTTGGACCTGGTGAACCAAGAGTACAACGGTTGCTCGGCCGAAGCAGCCTGGCATGTGGCCGTGGTGGATCCGTTCACGTTCGAGCCCTGGGAAAGCCGCTGGACAGACAATTCGGTTTCACCACCCGTGACCTACAACCCGGATAAGTTCTTCGGCAACCATAATGATCCGCCTTCGAATTGCGGCCGGAACAGGCCTATGCGCTATTTCTCATTCAGGCAGAACGTTCCGCAGCAAATGACAGCCCTCAAGGGTATGTTGAACGTGATACCAGACGGCCATCATATCGTCATGTATACCTGGCTATACATGGATAAGGACGGTATGTCTTCGGATGCGGGACTCATTCCATACATGGAACAGGAGCTTCAAGCACCGATCAGCGCATTGCCGGATAGTGTTCCCTACATCTTCTACATCCGCAAAGGGTTCCCCGAAACGTTCCAGGATACGGCTGGTACGACCATCAATGATGTCATCCGGCTCACGGCCTTCATCGCCAGTAATGGTGACCGAGGTTCCATCACCACCATGGAAGCGGGTCCTTCCTTGGATTGGCAAGCACTGTATTGGAACACAGTTCCTCAAAGTCCGAATGACAGCACCGTCATCCAGATACGCGGGATCACGTCGACTGGTCAGGAGGTCGAACTAGGGGAGTGGCAAGCTGAGTTGGATGAATTCCTCGATCTCGGCTCCATCGCGGATGCATCCACCTACCCGCGCTTGCGCATCCGAGGGAAGTTCCACGATATCGATGCCTCCGATCCCAAGCCGGCACAGATCGAACGTTGGCAGCTGCTCCATTCTCCCGCCCCCGAATGCGCCATCGACCCCCAACTGGGTCTGTACGAGAACGTGGAGAACCTCTTCCAAGGCCAGGAAGCTTCCGTGGCCGTGGCCATCCGCAACATCAGCGCCTTCGATATGGACAGCCTGCTCGTCACCGCGTGGGTGATCAACTCCTCCAACCAACGGCAGCGCGTATGGTACAAGCGCAACGCGCCGTTGCAGGCGGGTGCGGTGCTGCTCGATACCATCCGCTTCAACACCTGGGGCTTCGGCGGCCTCAACACCCTGGTGGTGGAAGCCAATCCGGAGGACACCTTGACCGGCGAGTACGACCAGATCGAGCAGTACCATTTCAACAACATCGCCCAATGGCGCTTCGATGTGGATGTGGACCGCGAGAACCCGCTCCTCGATGTGACCTTCGACGGCATCCACATCCTCGATGGCGACATCGTGTCATCGCGACCGGAGATCGAGATCGCCCTCAACGACGAGAACACCGTGCTGCTGCTGGATTCACCGGCCGACACCGCCCAGTTCAAGGTCTTCCTCACCCGACCCGGTCGGCCGTTGGAGCGCATCTTCTTCCGCGACGGCCAAGGGAACGAGGTGCTGCAGTTCATCCCCGCCAATGGTCCCGCCAACGAAGCCCGCATCCTCTACCGGCCGAAGTTCATCGACGATGGCAAGTACCTGCTCACCGTGCAGGCCATGGATCTGAGCCGCAACGCCTCGGGCGACAATGATTACAAGGTCTCCTTCGAGGTGATCAACCGCAGTACCATCACCGAAGTGCTCAATTACCCGAATCCCTTCACCACCAGCACTCGCTTCGTGTTCACCCTCACCGGCTCCACGGTGCCCACCTACATGAAGATCCAGATCATGACGGTGACCGGCAAGGTGGTGCGCGAAGTGAAGATGCATGAGCTCGGCCCCCTGCGCGTGGGACGCAACATCACCGACTATGCATGGGACGGCACCGATGAGTTCGGCGATCGCCTGGCGCGCGGGGTGTACCTCTACCGCGTGATCTCGCAGATCAACGGGGAGGACATCGAGTACCGCGCCACCGATGCCGCCAGCTACTTCACCAAGGGCTTCGGCAAGATGTACAAACTCTGACCGCATCCACCGGCCGCTTACTTTCGGCCACGGATGAGGATCACACGTGCCCGTATCGCCGCCTGGGCAGCGCTCAGTGGGCTGCTGTGGGCACTCGCTTGGCCAGCCATCGGTGGCCTCACCTTCCTGGCCTTCGTTGCATGGCTGCCCTTGTTGTACGCCGAACGCTTGCATGACGAGCGCACCGCGGACCGCAAGCGTTCCTTCATGCCCTATGTATGGCTGGCGGTGTTCCTCTGGAACGCACTCACCTCGTGGTGGTTCTTCGGGGTGAGCGAGCCCTTGGGCACCCGCCTCGTGAGCGGACTGGCACCCATGATGGTGAATTCGTTGCTCATGCTGGTGCCATGGTGGTTGAAGCGCGTGACGCGGCGCATCACCGGCGCATCGAAAGCCAACCTGGCCTTCATGATCTTCTGGCTCGCCTTCGAGCGCCTGCACCACAACTGGGACCTGCAATGGCCGTGGTTCTCCTTGGGCAACGTCTTCGGCACACAGCCCCACTGGATCCAGTGGTACGAGGTCACCGGCATGCTCGGCGGTTCGCTGTGGGTGTTGTTGGTCACCTTCTTCCTCGATCGGGCCATCCTCCAGTTCCGGACATCCCGGCTGGCGCTGCTGCGCAATATGTCCGCTGCTGCATTCCTGCTGATCGTTCCGCCGACGATCTCCATTTGGCGCTTCAACACCATCAGTACGGGAACGGGTGTTGCGGTGGAAGCCGTGGTGGTGCAGCCCAACATCGATCCCTACACCGAGAAGTTCGGTGGCGTGGATGCGATGGAGCAACTCGAACGGATGCTCGCACTGGCCGCCGAGGCCATGACAGATTCCACCCGCTTGGTGGTGATGCCCGAGACTGCCTTGCAAGAAGGTGCCTACCTCGATATGAGCGGACCCGTGCCGGTGTACCACGGACTCTGGGAGAACGCCATCGATGGTGCGCGCAGCACCAAAAGGCTCGAGACCTTCCAGCAAGAGCACCCGACCGCCGCATTGCTCACCGGTATGTCCGCCGACCTGTTGTATCCCACGCAGGTGAAGCCACCAGCATCCGCACGACCGCTCTTCAACGAGGAGGGCCTGCCACCCGGCGAGCAACGCTGGTACGAAGCGTACAATGCGGCCCTCTTCCTGCCCGCGCAAGGACCGGTGGAGGTGTACAACAAATCGAAGTTAGTCGCCGGTGTGGAGTCGATGCCCTTCGAGGAGGTGCTGGGCTACTTGGGCGACTTCGCTGTGGACCTCGGTGGTGTTTCAGGAAGCTTGGGCACGCAGGAGGAACGGGAGGTGCTCTTGGATCCGGCATCCGGGATCAAGGTGGTCCCGGCGATCTGTTACGAATCGGTCTTCGGTGAACATGTGGCCGCCCATGTGCGCAACGGTGGCAACCTCATCGCCGTGATCACCAACGATGCCTGGTGGGGAGATTCCCCGGGCTATCGCCAGCACCTCACCTTCTCCACCATCCGCGCCATCGAAACGCGTCGCGATGTGGTGCGCTCCGCGAACACCGGCATCTCCTGTTTCGTGGATCGCAAGGGTGTCATCCACCGCCCAACGGCTTGGTGGGTGCCCACCGCAGAGCGCCGGACCGTGTACCTGCATGATGAGCTCACCTTCTTCGTGCGCCACGGTGATCTGATCGGTCGTGCGGCCGTGGTGCTCGCCCTGCTGATCCTGCCAGCGCTGCTCGTTCTAGGCATTCGCCGGAAGCGAGCCGCCGCCGAACGGTAATTTGGCCGTCCATGCGCATCGCTGTTCCCGTTGAGGACATGCCACTTTTCCAGCCGGAACGCTTCAGGGACGAGAAGTTCCTGCTCTATCGCCGCATGGCCGACCGTGATCGCGCGGTACTTGCCGTGGGTGTGTTGCGTGAGGTGGAAGCACCTGCTTTCGATGCGAAGGGACACGCCGATGAATGGTACTTCGGTGTGCTGCGGTATGAATGGCGGCATGCTTTGTTCGGCGATGGTAGCACGGGCGCAGACCAGACCCGGTGGTATATCCCGCGCTATGTGATCGAATGGGATGGCGCGCGGACCCTGGTGCATGCGTTCCCTGAAGATGTCGGCCAGGTCGAGGCGTGGATCGCAACGATCTCGCGGAACACCATCGCCGACCGCTCATATTCGGTCGAGCTCCAATGGGCTGAACACGTTCCGCGCGATCGCTACATCCAGGCCGTACAAAAGCTCCTGGCGCACATCCAACGCGGCGATATCTACGAGGTCAACTATTGCACCACGCGCAAGGCTCGCGTACCTTCCTTCGATCCATTCGCAGCCTTCGGTACGTTGGATCAGCGTTCACAAGCACCCTTCAGTGCATTCTTGCGCGAGGGCGATTCCTACGCGCTGTGTGCAAGTCCGGAACGTTTCCTCGCATTCCAAGGGAAGCATGTTTCGGGTGAACCCATGAAGGGGACCCGCCCGCGCCACCGGGACATGAACGCTGATCGTGCAGCAGCACATGAGCTCGCCAACGACGCCAAGGAACGCAGCGAGAACATCATGGCGCTGGATGTCATGCGGCACGATCTCTCACGCATCGCCGCCAGCGGATCCGTGCAAGTGACAGAACTGTGCGCGGTGCGATCGTATCCGCGCGTTCACCAGCTGGTGAGCACCGTGGAAGCATTCATGCGCGTGGGCGTCGATCCCCTGGATGTAATTCGCGCCACCTTTCCCATGGCCAGCATGACCGGCGCCCCGAAGCTCAGTGCGATGCAGTTGATCGACGAGGCCGAGCAAGGGCCGCGCGGCT
>DAOORM010000189.1:0-4817 GCA_035389265.1 Flavobacteriales bacterium
CACGATCTTCTTGGCCGTTTCCCGCTCGATGCCCTGCTTCACCTTTACGATGCGGTAGAGCGTCTTGCCACTCGGTACAGGCTCTTCCTTCAGGTCGTAGCTGCGTACATCCACTTTTTGTTTACCGCTGCGCTCCAAAAGGATGTCGAGCACCGCATCGAGTTTCATGTGGTCCTCCGTGCTCAGGCGGATGGTGAGGGCTTTCTTATCCAATTCCACGGTGCTGTTGGTGCCGCGCAGGTCATACCGTGTATCGATCTCGCGTTTCACCACGTTGATGGCGTTGTCCAGCATTTGGATGTCGACCTTGGAGAGGATGTCTACGGAGGGCATGGGGATGGCGTATTCGTCCGGCGAAGGTAGAAGCCTCCCGATATGCGGCCTCCCAGGTAGGATCGTTATCTTCGACGGATACAAGCGACCCCCATGGCCACGCAGACCTTGAAGTACAACGCCACCACCAACTACATCGCCGGGAAGCCGGATAGCAACGGACAACAACGGATGGACGTGATATCACCGTTGGATGGTAGCGTCATCAGCACCGTGCTCCTGAGCACCGCCAGCGACCTGGATAAGGCCGTGAAAGCCGCAGAAGCTGCCTTCCCCGCGTGGAGCGGCACACCGATCAAAGAGCGTGCGCAGATCTTCTTCCGCTACCGCGAACTGCTCCTGAGGAACCGCGAAGAATTGGCTGTGTTGGTGCACACCGAGAACGGTAAGACCATGGAAGAGTCGTACGCCGAGGTGGACAAAAGCATGGAGCTGTGTGAATTCGCCTGCAGCCTGCCGCAGCTGGTGCAAGGTGAATTGCTGGAAGTGAGTAAAGGCGTTGAATGCCGCATCGAGCGCAAGCCGTTGGGCGTTGTGGCCAGCATCGCGCCGTTCAACTTCCCCAACATGGTGCCGCACTGGACCATCCCCAACGCGTTGATGCTGGGCAATACGATGATCCTGAAGCCGAGCGAGGTCGTGCCCATCAGTGCCATCCGCATCGCCGAGTTGCTGAAAGAAGCCGGACTACCAGATGGCGTCTTCAACGTGGTGAACGGCGACCGTGCGATCGTGGAAGCGATCTGCGATCACCCCGGCATCAAGGCCGTGAGCTTCGTGGGCTCCACCAAAGTGGCCAAGATCGTCTACATCCGTGCCACGAGTACGCTGAAACGCGCGGTCTGCCTGGGCGGTGCGAAGAACCATTTGATCGTGCTGCCCGATGCGCATTTGGAAATGACGGCCAGTAACGTGGTGGCCAGCATGAGCGGCTGCGCAGGTCAGCGTTGCATGGCCGCGGCGCAGATGGTCGGAGTCGGTGGCGTGGAGCACATCATCGACCAGATGATCATCGAAGCGAGGAAGCTTGTCCCCGGGAAGAACCTGGGACCGGTGATCAGCAAGACTGCGTACGAACGCATCACCGGTTACATCGCCGAGGCGGAGAAAGCAGGGGCGAAGGTCATCCTTGATGGCCGCAACCCGTCCGTAGAAGGTGGTGCGAAAGACGGCTACTATCTCGGGCCCACCATCATCGATCATGTCACCACCGACATGCGCATCGCACAAGAAGAGGTATTCGGACCGGTGATCAGCATCGTGCGTGCCAAGGACCTGGATGCCGCCATCGCCATCGAGAACGCGAACCCGTACGGCAACGCGGCGGCGGTCTTCACGCAAAGCGGTGGACAAGCCCGCCAGGTGATGGAACGCGCCAGCGCCGGCATGATCGGTGTGAACATCGGTGTGCCCGTGCCGCGCGAGCCCTTCAGCTTCGGTGGTTGGAACGACAGCAAGTTCGGTACTTGTGACATCACTGGAAAGAGCTCCATTGAATTCTGGACCCAGCTGAAGAAGACCACGACGAAGTGGAACCCTGAAGGGAAGACGAATTGGATGAGCTAGGATCCCGTTACAGCACAACTACGCGCTGCACCAACTGCCCTCCAGCACCAATGGAAGTCGTCTGGTAGACGCCCGGTGTTCCGATCTGGAAGTTGGCATTCACGTTGCCATTCAACGTGCGTTGTTGTACGATGTGCCCGAGCGCATCGGTGATGATGATCCGCTGTACTCCTTGAGGTACTGCGACGGTGAAGGAGCCAGCTGTGGGATTCGGATGGACGAGCATATATCCGTTGTTCTTCGGTTCATCCAACCCGACCACACTTCCATCGTAGCGTACCACGACAACGTCGTTGTCATTATTCACGGCTGTCCCCACCACCAGGATGCGACCATCGGCTTGCACGGCCATGCCGCCAGGGTTGGTGCTGAACGAACCAATAGCCGTGTGGGTGAATCCACCGAGATCGCCGAACGTAGGGTCCAATGTGCCATCCGTATCGAAGCGTGCCAACGCGATCGTGTTGGAGAAGTCTCCCCCCAAGGCAAGCACCTTGTCGTTCGCCTGCACCAACAAGCGTTTGAAGAACGAGCCCACATACGGTTTAATCCAGCCCTGTAGCCCAAAGGACGCATCAACGGAATTGTCGTCGTGCACCTTCAACAACGATGTGCGATAGACATCGGCGTTGCCGGTCGTATCTATCGTTGTTCCCGCCACCATGATGTCGCCATTGTTGAGCACGGCGATGTCGTTACCCGTGTCGTTGGTGAAGAACAACGGGTTGCCGGAATCGTAATACTCCACACCTTGGGTCTCAATGTTGAACTGTCCGCAGATGTATCCGGGTGAGAAGTCAAGATCACCGGTAAGGTCGGGTTCTAGGGCCAGGATCAGGGCCACCCAATTCGAACCATTGTCCGTGCCTCGGTAGCCAGTGACGAGGACCCTGTCATCACTTTGAACTTGCAATGCCGTAAGTCGATCAAAGAGCGAACATTGCAACTGAACAAGCGGTTCGGCGAACACGCCCGTGCTGGAGACCGCGCATACGGCCGGGTTGATCTCGGACAAGGGGCCCAAGGTGACCACGATGGTACCCGAGCTCTGAACACCAAGGTCCGTGACACGGTAGCCATCATTGGAGCCAAGCGCGAAGCCATTGCTGCCGAACCCAGGGACGGGATTGCCATTCGCATCCACTTTTATCACCAACGGGGAGGTGGACCCAAGTTCATCGATATAGTAGCCGCCGATGAACAAGGAGCCATCTGCCTGAAGTTCCATGCACGAACTGAAAGTGTTGCCAACCCCTTGCGAGAGTTCCTGCACACCGTCGCCGAAAAAGGTGTTATCCAGAGTGCCGTCGGTGTTGAAACGCATCAGCAGGATCTTCTCCTGAGTGCTGTAGCTGTTCCCAAGCACCCAGAGCTTGCCATCAGAGCGCACCGCGATATCCACGCCGTTCTCCTCATTCCCTTCAGCATCATAGATCACCATACCGTCGGTACTGAAGCTCGGGTCCAATAATCCATCTTGCGCGTGGGTGACCGCAGAGATCGATAAGGCAGCAAGAGCAAGTAGGCTGGAAGGTCGCATGGCGCATTGTTTATGTTCAAAGGTAAAGTATGCGGGTCTGCACAAGTCTGTTGCTTGGTCTTATCTTGTCAGTTGAATAACAAGAACCGTGAGCACACTGACATCGACGAATCCCGCCGGGATCCTGAAGGATAACCTCGAGCACACCATCTTCAGCTGGAGCAAGCAGAGCGGCCTGGCCCCCCTGAACATCGAGCGCACCAAGGGCATCTACCTCTATGAGCGTTCGGGCAAGCGCTACATCGATTTCAGCTCGCAGCTGATGAACGTGAACATCGGACACGGGCATCCGAAGGTGGCGGAGGCCGTGGCGAAGCAGATGGCCGAGGTGAGCTACGTGCATCCGGGCATGATCACCGAGGCGCGTGGCAAATTGGGCAAGACGCTGGCGGAGATCACGCCGGGTTCGCTCAACCGAACCTTCTTCACCAACGGTGGCACCGAGGCGGTGGAGCACGCCATGAAGCTCGCGCGTTTGTACACCGGACGCCACAAGATCATCACGCTGTACCAGAGCTACCACGGCGCCACGTACGGTGCGCTCAGCGCGGGCGGCGATCCGCGCGGTCTGCCGCACGATAGCCAGGGCGTGCCGAACATCATCCATGTGGAGAACCCGTATTTCTACCGCTGCCCTTGGAACAGCAAGACGCCGGAAGAATGCACGGAGAATGCGCTGGCGCACCTGGAGCGCGTGTTGAAGTACGAAGGCCCGCAGTACATCGCGGCGATCATGCTGGAAGGGGAGAGCGGCAGCAGCGGCTGCATCAAGTACCCGCCGGGCTACTGGAAAGGCGTGAAGGCCATCGCCGACCGCTACGGTATCCTCACCATCTGCGATGAGGTGATGAGCGGCTTCGGGCGCACCGGCAAGTGGTTCGGCATCGATCATCACGGCGTGGTCCCGGACATCCTCTGCATGGCGAAGGGCATCACCAGCGGCTACATCCCACTCGGCGGCCTCATCGTGCGCGAGGAGGTCATCAAACACTTCGACGACAAGCCGCTGCCGATCGGCCTCACCTACAGCGCACACGCCGTGGCCTGCGCTGCCGCTAACGCCGTCATCGACATCTACAAGGAAGAGGACCTCGTGACCAACGCCGCGAACACGGGTAAGTACGTGGACGAGAGCGTGGCGAAACTTGCTCAGAAGCACCCGAGCATCGGCGACTTCCGCAACACCGGCCTGCTGGGTTGCATCGAGCTGGTGAAGAACCGCGACACCAAGGAGCCGATGGCGCCGTGGAACGCGAAGCCCGAGGAGATGGCCGTGATGAACAAGGTGGCCGCCAAGATCAACGAGCTGGGCATGTTCACCTTCGTGCGCTGGAACTGGATCTTCGTCGCACCGCCGTTGTGCATCGACAAGGCGGGG
>DAOORM010000190.1:0-4798 GCA_035389265.1 Flavobacteriales bacterium
CACTTGCTCTTCAGCGCGCGGCCTAGGTCGTCCAAGTCGGCCTCCTTGCCAACAAAGCCCACGATGCGGGTCACTTCCTTGTTCCCCTTCAGCCGATCCAGGTGGATGCGTAGGTCCTGCTGTTGCGGAGCCAGTGTGCTCGGGTTGCTGGCCGTGGTGGTCGCGCGGTTGGTGCTGTACACCAGGCCGCCCATGCCGCTGGGTGGACGCTTCTTCATTGGTGCCAAGTTCGCAACAAGATCGCATCTTGTGGTCCCATGCAGGGAACGATACACGTGAGCGTGGTCTCCAGGGCTGCCGACATGCGCAGCTACCTGCGCCTTTCAGGCACACTGCCGGATCAGCGACCCAACCGGGTGCCCTTGCTCCGGATGGATGAACGCGAGTTCCACGATCCGAAGCGCAACCCCCAGCTGGCCCGCTGCGAGGTGCGCTATTGGCTGGCCCGGCGCGATGGTGTGGTGGTCGGACGCATCATGGGGATCATCCACCGTCAAGACAACCAAACACGCGGTGAACTGACCGCTCGTTTCTACGACCTCGTTTGCATCCGCGATCGAACCACGGTGATGGCCCTGCTCGAGGCCGTTGAGCAATGGGCCAAGGGCGCTGGCATGGACCGGATCATCGGACCTTTCGGCTTCAGTGACAAGGACCCGCAAGGCCTGCAGATCGAGGGCTTTGAGCACCTGCCCGTGATCGCCACACCGACCAATCCCGACTGGCTACCGCCCTTGGTGGAGGCCTGCGGCTATGCGCCCTTCGAGGACATGGTGAGCTACCGGATGGACATCCCCGCGCAGTTGCCGGAGGTGTACCACGCCATCGGTGATCGGTGTTTGCGCAACTATGGTCTTCATCGCGTACCCCTGCGCTCCAAGCGCGAACTGAAGCCCTGGGTGGTGCCCGTGCTGCGGTTGGTGAACGCCACCTACGGCGATCTATTGGGCTTCACGCCCATGAGCGAGGCGGAAATGCGGGCCTTGGCCGCCAAGTACATGTTCATTCTGGATCCGCAGCTCGTTCACCTGATCGCGGATGCGCACAACGAGCCCGTGGCCTTCGTGATCGCCAGCCCCGACATGAGCGAAGGCTTCGTGCGGGCGAACGGAAGCCTCTTTCCCTTTGGTTTCCTGCACATCCTATGGGCCATGAAGCGCTCCAAACAACTCGACCTGCTCTTGGGCGCTGTACGTCCCGATCTGCAAGGCAAGGGACTTACAGCAGCGCTGGGAGTCTCCCTCTTCGATGCCGCCCGCCAACGCAACTTCACCCATTTGGACAGCCACCTGATCATGGAACGCAACACCCGCATGCGCGCCGAACTGGAGCGGCTGGGGGCCGTGGTGTGGAAGCGGTACCGCGTGTACCAGAAGCCGATCAGAAAATGAGATGATCAGAAGATCGAGCACTCGCTCGCACCACGTCTCCTGCATTCAATTATCTGATCACCTGATCTTCTGATCCTTACTTCCACCAGGTAATTAGGGGCCGCGTCATCTCCAGCCCGAACCGCCGTGCCTCCTCCAGCTTGAACGGCCCGTGCATCTTCAGGTAGAGATCGAAGGTGATGGGCCCTTCCTGGTCGGCCTTGAAGTTGGTGTGCCAGTAGTTGTTGAGGGCGTAGAGGTAGATGGTGCTGCTGCTCTTGGCCTCGGTCTTCCAGGCCTTGTAGTACTCGGGTTTCGTGCCCTTGCCGGGGTTCACCTTGCGCTCGTCCACCATCTCGCCCACCTCCCAGAGCGCGCCCTGCGGGCACACGATGGTGACGCCCATGCTGTCGTTGCTCACGTCGATCCAGCGCTGCGCGCAGAAGAAGTCGTTGTTGGATCCCGGAATACGACCGCTCTCGGGTGTCACGCAGGTATCGCCGATGCCGATGCGGACGGTAGCGTTGGGGATGTTGAAGGGGAGGGCGAGGTGGAGCGCCTTCTTATCCCGTGAAAGCGTGGTCCCAAGCTTACAGTTGAACCATGCCTCACTATCTGTAGCTTGCATGAATATCGTTGAGATAGCTCGGTCCGCTTCATAATTGATGACCATACCGGATCCATCGTTTGGTTGAAGGTGGAACGGTGCAGCTGTGGCTCTGGCCCTCAGGGGCTCATTCGACTTCACACTGATCACCTGAAGCGAAGGCACCCAAGATGGAGCATCACGCTCCAACAATGGTATCGACTTACTTGAACTGATTTCCTGGTTCATTGCACTCGCTTTGAACGACCGATAAAGCTCATCCACATACCACCCCGCACTATCCGCGAAGTCCTGCTTCACTCGCCACTGGTCCGTGGTGAAGTGCGCATCCGGATCGCTGATGCTGCACCACGCGCCCCAGGTGTGCTCGTGCCACATCACAATGCTTCGCTTGGCGCGGTAGAGCAGGTGCGGGTCGATGGGCTTGTTGAGGATCTTGGCCGCTTCGATCAGGTTCGTGAGTCGAGCGCTCAGCAAGCGCACATCGCCTTCCTCCTTCGCCGTGCTGTAGGCGCCATCCTCCCAATAGGGCGTGAAGTCGCCGCTCCAGGTGGGGATCTGCTTGCCGTACTTCGTTTCGAATTCCTGCATCATCGTGCCCGCGTTGGCGATGATCAGGCGTGGTGAGCTGTACTTCTCGTTCCACTCGCGCACGAAATCGCTGAGGGTGCTGTCCACCGGACCGTTGTCGCTCACGATGTTGTAGCGCCACTGCAGCATGTCGTAGGGGTAGCCCTTCGCGACGAGCTCGTTCATGTAGGCGGCGATCTTCCGCGTGCCACGTTCCTTGATGGCCCCGGCTGTGTAGCCGTGCCAGCCGCCGTAACCCTGGCCAGCCGTCCACACGAGGATGCTGTCCTTGCCCGTGGTGCCCTTCCACCAGTAGGGCTTGTCGCCTTGCTCGCGCAGGGTACTGCCGATGCGGTCGCCGCCGTCGGGCATGTCGGGTATGTAGTTCGGGCCCTGGCTCAGGTGGCGGATGCCGTGCTCGGCGTAAGCGTCCACCATGCTCCAGCTCATGCCGGGGATATCGGTCTGCATCGCCATGGTGATCGGCAGGGCGCCTTCGCCAAAGCGCTCCGGCGACCCGCCGTCGTACCACTTCCGGAGCGAATCGGCGTACTCCACGATCCAGTGCATCTCCTCGGGCGTGCAGAGGCCGGTGAGGATGTTGGCGTAGTTCGCGCTGAGGGCGATGCTGCCGCTCTTCACTGCTGCGATGAAGCGCTGCTTATCCTGCTCGCTGGCGATGCCAAGGAAGTTCTCCACGGCCCACAAGCTCTCCACGTTCCACACAAAGCGGCTGTCCTCCGGATAGTCCTTCGTGCGGTCGATCAGTTCCAGCGCCTTCCAGATGTTGCTGTTCTGGATCCGCTCCACCTCGGCCTGTAGGTGGCTGTAGCCTATGTCGGTGTGGCTGTGGTGGACGAGGTGGATGTCGCGGTGGATGACGGGACCGATTGTCATTTCGGCGGTGAAGGGAACTCCTTCGCCCAATGTCCCATGGATCATTTCATTCTGCTCGGAAGAGGGCATTGCGATGCTGGTCTGCAACACTTGAAGCCCATGCACGATCGGGTATTCATGCCAGGTTTGACTCGATGCTATGTTGAACCGCATTGTGGTTGGTGGCCCGAAATGCATCACCGTGAATTGCAATGGAATTGTCGGCTCTTCCCCTCGAAGAATGAACGGCAGCACCTCCACCTCCACCTTCTCCTCGAAGGTGTACCGGAAGGTCATGAACCAGTCCGGGCTGTTCTGTGCGTGGCCCACCACTTTCAACTTTACCGGCTGGCCCGGGGTGATGTACTTTCTGGGAACCCGCAGATGTGCGAAGCCGTGCGCATCGCCGTGGCGGTCGGCCTTGCTGAATTCGAAGACCAGCTTGGTGTCGTCCGTTCCATCCGCCTCCCACGAGCCCGGCGCGGTGTTGTGGTCCGTGGTGAAGGTGAGTGCCTTCGAATCGTTGATGAAGAGGTCGAACGAACGATCTCCACCACTGGTGGTGCTGTTGTGCGCGGCTATCCAGCTGAAGTAGTAGTACTGGATGTTATTGTCCTGGGGGTAGAACGGTACCGTGGCCGTTTCCCACGCGATGGCTTTCTGTCCATCCGTACACCGCGTGAGCAGGGCCGTGGTCGCATGCTCTGGATACACGCTGAAGTAGGAGAGGACCTCGCCCTCCACATCCTTCGCGTAGCCATTGATCACGTTCTGCTTGCCGAAGACGGGTAGGTCGACCTGGGCATGTGCGAAGCCGAAGAGATGCAGCGTAAGGAGTAGGACAGGGTACTTCACCCCACCGAAGTAAGCGGCCTCAGAACGCGAACCGCAGCCCCATGTTGGCCACCAAGGCGCGGGTAAGCCCATCGGGCCTCACTTCACGCACCACCAGCGGTGAACCCACCGATGCCTCCAGCCACCACGCGCGGCTCAGCTTGTAGCGCAGGTCGGCTGTCAGGTTCAGGGTGAGGCCCTCTGACCCCTCGATCGCGATGCGTTCGCTTGTGAAGAAGGTGAGTGGCCGTTCGCGCGTATCCTTGCCCAAGTGCATGATGGCCAACACACCCGGCTGGATGGTGAACTTGCCGAAGGGAAGAGCATAGAGCAGACGCGCCACGGCATCGTCCGCACGCTCCAGACCCGCGCTTTCGAAGTAGGTGCGGCCAACAGCGTTGTCCAACCAGTTCAGGTGGATGTAACCGTTCTTGTTCTCCTGTACCAGCACGTGTTGCCAAGCCAGCGCGCCCGTCCAGCGTTTGTAGCGGTAGTTCACACCCAGCAGCAGGTCCGTGGTACCCAAGCTGGTCTGGTAGGG
>DAOORM010000191.1:0-4788 GCA_035389265.1 Flavobacteriales bacterium
GGATCGTCCGGGAAGTTGGCCAACGGTGCGAACGAGCGCCCCATGTCGCGTAGGCTGTCGCCCCAAAGATCCTGGCTCTTCACGTCCATGATGCGCTTCTTGGTGGCCTTGGCGACCAACCACGAGCGCTCGCTCAGTTCCTTGTCCAGTTGATCCTTGTCCCAGCCGGAGTAACCGACGAAGAAGCGCACGTGTTTCGTAAGCCGGGGATCGGTGGCCAACAGGTTGCGCAACTGCTCGAAGTCACCTCCCACATGCACGCCATCCACGACGGCCTGGCTTCCTTCCAGACGATCGCCCAGGGTATGGATGTAGTAGAGGTTGCTGCTCATCACCGGACCGCCGATCCCCACCGGAGCACCGAGTAGTGGTAGGTTCTCCAAGAGGTCGTTCACCCCCATGTCCGTGAGCCTGTTAAGGACGAATCCGAAGGATCCTTCTTCGTTGTGGTCGCAGAGCAGCACCACGGTCCGCCGGAAGTAAGGATCGGGCAGATAGGGCTCGCTGATCAGCAACCGGCCGCGCGCGGGTTCCAGTCTGCTCTTCGGGTCCAGGTCCAGGGGATCGTTCGCCATCGCGACCGGAAAGTAAGAAGCTTGGCCGAGAGCGGCATGAACGATCGGATATCCGGTGGTACGGGTGTGATGAACGGATACCTTCGTCGCACATAAAGCCATCGCATGTCAACCCCTTTGCACGACCGTATCGACTATACCAAACATTACCTCACCGAAGAAGAGGCCGGAACGGATCCCATCGCGTTGTTCGCACGTTGGATGGAGAACGCGCAGGCACAAGGTGTGCACGAACCCCATGCCATGACTTTGGCCACGGCGGGCAGCCTTACCATCAGCTGCCGCGTCGTCCTGCTGCGGTCGTTCGATAAGAACGGCTTCGTGTTCTACAGCAACTACAACAGCCGCAAGGCCATGGACCTCGAGCGGGATCCACGCGCCGCGCTTAACTTCTTCTGGCCGCAGTTGGAACAACAGATCCGCATCGAAGGCAAGGTGGAACTGGTCTCGGCGGAGGAGTCCGATGCGTACTTCGCCACTCGCCCGTTGGAGAGCCGCATCGCGGCCTGGTCCAGTGATCAGAGCCGCTCGGTGGAGAGCCGTCAACAGTTGGATGATCGTTACGAGCGCTGGAAGTCACGCTTCGCTGAAGGCGATGTGCCGCGTCCACTGCATTGGGGTGGATACCGCGTGCGCACGCAGCGCATGGAGTTCTGGCAGGGCAGGCCAGGACGTTTGCACGATCGCATCGCATTCGAACACTTCGCTGACGGCAGTTGGGCACGTGTGCGTCTGCAGCCCTGAAGGAACGCAGCACACGCGTGAAAGCAGAAGACCTCGGCCGAAGCCGAGGTCTTTGCATCTGTAGGGGTGCGAAGTGCTTACTTCTTCTTTGGAGCAGCGGCCTTCTTGGCAGCGGCCTTCTTCGGAGCCGCTTTCTTGGCAGCCTTCTTGGCGGCGGCCTTCTTGGGTGCTGCTGCCTTCGCGCCAGCCTTCTTCGCTGCGGCTACGCGCGTGTGACGCTTGGAAGGACGGCTCTTACCGGCACTGCCGATCGTGCGCTTTCCTTTCTTCGTCTTCTTGTCACCTTTTCCCATTGTATGGTTTGTTAAGGGTTTGGTCAAAAGTACCGGTGCACTGATACGCGCATCTTCTTGTGTGTGTTGCACTTCTGAACCCCGTGATGTCAATATCGAGCGCGCGTGCGAGCATTTGTCGAGCACTTGAAGGCAACCGACCATTCACATCTTTCCTTCCGCGTCGCGACGCAATCGTTCTTCGAGGTGTGCTGCACTGTGCACCATTTTCCGAGCCCAGGAAAGCTTGAGCGCCTGCAAGGCATCGTCCTCCAGTTGCCACTTCACATTGCTGGCGCGAAGCCGTTGCATCACGGTGTACAAGGTGATCGCGGCTGAGACGGATATGTTGAAGCTCTCGGTGAACCCGAACATCGGGATACGCAGGTGTTCATCCGCGGCGTTCATCAGCTCATCGCTGAGCCCCGTGAGCTCAGTGCCGAAGCAGAACGCCATGGGCCGTTCCAGATCGATGCTCTCCGGTGTGATGTGCACGCTACGCGGTGAAGTGGCCACGACCCGGTAGCCTCTCTTCTTGAGCGCTTCCACACAGGCCAGCGTGTTGTTCGGGTGGGTGCGATACCGGTGCACGTCCACCCACTTGGACGATCCGAGCGTCACATCAGGGTTCAGCTGATAGGCGTTCCTGTTCTCGATCACGTGGATGTCCTGCAGACCCACGAGGTCGCTGGTGCGGACCACGGCGCTGGCGTTCTGCGACTGGTAGATATCCTCCAACACCACGGTGACATGGCGCGTGCGCAGTGGTGCCATACGGTCGAAGAGCTCGCGTTTGTTGGGCGAGATGAACTGCGAGAGCTGTTCGTAGAGCTGTTGATCGGTCATGGTGGGGTGGTAAAAAAGAAAGTCCCCCGCGTTGGCGAGGGACTTTCAGGAAGCGCGTTGCCGCTTACTTCACTTTTGCCTGAAGGTCGGCGCCAGCTTTGAACTTCACCACCTTCTTGGCAGCGATCTTGATCTCCTTACCGGTCTGCGGGTTGCGGCCTTTGCGGGCAGCACGCTTGGTGATGGAGAAGGTACCGAAGCCGACGAGGGCCACGCGATCACCTTTCTTCAGCGCCTTGGTGGTGCTGGTCACGAAAGCGTCGAGAGCGCGCTTAGCGTCAGCCTTGGAGATCTTTGCATCGGCGGCGATAGCCTCGATCATGCTTGCTTTGTTCAAGCTCATGGGTTTGTGTGTTGAGTTGGTTGTTTGTTAGTGAACTCGGCGCAAATGTATCCTGAAGACCGCGTCTGTCAACGGTTTCCGGCGGTTCATCCGGAGAATGTTGAAAACATTGGGGGTTTGTTGATAAATGGCCCTGCATCCCGCCCCCATCAAGGGTTTCAGCGTTCGACCCTTTCAGGATATCACAACCGTTGAATCAACGGAAAAGAATGATGTTCGTCACCCTGGATGATACGTGATGAACCATTGCCGATCAACGCAGGATGCTCCCCTCCACGTGGCGCGTGCCCCGCAGGAATTCCGCGGCCAGCATGCGTTTGCGGCCTTCGGCTTGCAATTCAAGGATCTCCATCATGCGGTCGTTGCACGTCGCGAAAAGCCGCGGACCATCCACGATCAACGTTCCCGGAGCTTGTGTCACTGATCGCTCCGTGAGCGCAGTGCGCAGCAGTTTCAGGTGTGTCGATATACCGTTCGCATCGGTCCATGTGCACCAGGCACCCGGATACGGACTCAACCCGCGCACGTGGTCGTGCACCTGCGACGCCGGGCGATCACACGCCACGTGCATGTTCGCATTGTTCAGTTTGGGAGCGGTCGGTGGCGGTGCGTTCCGGTCGATCACTTGCGGCGTTCCGCGCAGCGACGCGTCGAACAGACCATGCACGGTGCGCACCATCAACCCAGCCCCGATGGTCATCAGCCTATCGTGCACATCTCCCGCTGTGTCGTTCGCTGCGATCGGGACTTCGTCCTGAAGCAGCAGGTCACCCGTATCGATCTCGTGTTGGATGAGGAAGGTCGTTACGCCCGTTCGCGTTTCGCCATTGATCACCGCCCAGTTGATCGGAGCAGCGCCGCGATAGGCTGGTAACAACGACCCATGCAGGTTCACGGTGCCGAGCACCGGTTTAGTCCAAACCACCTCGGGTAGCATGCGGAAAGCCACCACCACGTACAACGCAGCGTCGAGGTCTTCCAACGCTGTGATGAACGCCGGGTCCTTCAGTTTTTCCGGTTGAAGCACGGGTAGTCCAAACTCGAGCGCGCGTTCTTTCACTGCCGAAGCGCGCAATTGGCGCCCACGTCCGGCGGGTCGATCCGGAGCCGTCACTACGGCGCAGACATCCAGCCCATCAGCGACCAGAGCATCCAAGGTGGCCACCGCGAAATCAGGCGTGCCCATGAAGATGATGCGGCGGTTCTGTTCCATCAGGGAAGGTGCGAAGGTGCGACGCGGAGGCGATATGGAAGCAGGGCATCGTCCCCCGCGTATTCAACACCGACACGTGGACCGGTGATGATCCGGTCCTCCGGGACCGCGAAGCCGACATCCTCGATCCAGATGCGCTCGCCGGTAAGCGCTTCTCCATTGTGGTGGGTGCGTATGCCGAGGGCCTGGGTCAGCGTGCCGGGTCCACCGGTGGTGAGTTTCTTCAATCGACGTCTTTCCAACATGGCCGGTTTCCCTTCGATGGGATGGATGGCGCGGATGAGCACAGCATGAGGCACATCCTTCTGATGCACGACCACATTGAAAAGGTGGTGGATGCCATAGCAGAGGTACACATAGGCGACACCTCCAGCCGCATACATCATTTCGTTGCGTGCAGTGCGCCGCCCTCCGAATGCATGCGACGCACGGTCATCGGTCCCCATGTAGGCTTCCGTTTCGGTGATGAGACCTACGGTGCGGATGCCGTCGATCATAGTGACCAGCGCATGTCCGAGCAGATCACGGGCGGCTTGCAACGCATCGCGATCGCGGTAGAAGGAGATCGGAAGGGGTCGAGCGCTCATCGGCCCTCCAAAGTAACTGGAGATGGTGCGACCGTATTCGTAGAGGGCTCAGTGCTCTTCAGTGCGTGAATGTGTGGAGGAAAGCTCATGCTGAAGAAAGGGACCCGACCCGGCCATCATCCTCCGCACTGTAGCATATGGTCAACCACCTCTTTCATCCAACTCCCAGCGGAGGATGCGTGCTGCTTCTGGGGAGAGTCCGGTCGGT
>DAOORM010000192.1:0-4783 GCA_035389265.1 Flavobacteriales bacterium
GCTCGGCTTGCCGAAGAGGATGTACTCCTGACCGGGCTTCAGCGATAGTTGCAACCACCGCGCCCCCTTGAACCATACCAGCTCAACACTTCCCGTCTTATCCGTTAAGTTGGCTGTGAGCCTACGCCCCTGCTTCTCACCCAAGGTCCTTAATGGTCCGAGAACCCCACGGAGTTGGGCCTGAGACATGTCCTCGGACAGCTCGCGCACGGTATGGAAGCGGCTTCGGTCCACATACCGAAAGGGGAAATGCAGCAGCAGGTCCTGGTACGTGGCGATGTTCAACTCTGAACGCAACAAGGCGCCGCGTTGGGGTCCAACACCTTTCAGGTATTCGATGGGCGTGGCGAGCACATCGTGCATGGCCGCAAAATACGCCGGGGCCGCGTGCTACTTTGGCCGCATGCCATCAGAACGCGGTCACCTCATTGCATACCGCGATGACCTCATGGCCTACCTGGCCCTGACGGCGTTGGCCGCGTTCGCCGTGTACTTCGCCCAAGAGCGGCTCTACGCCGATGCCGGCTACTTCCTGGTGCGCGTGATCGACGAGGAAGGCTTCCACGTGATCAACCAACGTTGGCTCATGCCCTTGATCCAATGGCTGCCGCTCCTCGGGGTCAAGCTGGGTCTTCCGTTGAAGGGCATTACTGTGCTCTATTCACTGGGGAATGTCGTGCTCAGCGCTGCCGCGTTCCTGTATGTCAATAGCGTGCTTCGAGACCGGAGCCATGCACTGATCCTACTGGCGACCCAATTCGTGGGCCTCGCCCAAGCGCTGTTCTGCCCGGTGTTCGAACTCTACTACGGCGCCATCCTATTGATAACCCTGCGCGCCCTGCTCCAAAGCGATCAACGCCACACACGTTCCGGACAGGTCACCGCCTGCCTGTTGTTCGCGTTGGTCGCCACCTGCCATTTCCTGGGTCTACTGGTACTGCTGCTGATGTTGATCTTGGACCGTATCTGGCGCTACCGCTCATTGGCCATCGCTTTCGCGATCATCCTGATGCTCTTGATGGCGCCACGCATCATCGGTCTCTCGGTCTACGAGGACCGGGCTTTCCACACGGTCTTCCTCCGTTTGGAGATCGCAGGCATCGGCTGGGTCTTTGCACCTGGCCGTCTCTGGGCCCACGCCGTCCAAGCCTTTGGGCACTACCCCGACGCCATCCTGATCGCGCTGCTCTCCATCCTCACCGCTTGGCGGATGAAAGCGTGGTGGCCGATGCTCGTGTTCATCACAGGCCATTTGATCATCTACACGGTGGTGAGCCTGTACTTCCCCGATGGCACGCACGACAGGTACCGCGAGACCTTGGACTACGCGCATGTCCTGTGGGCGCTGGTGGCAGCGGGGTGGGCCTTGCAACATGCACCAGTATGGCGAATCCGAGCACCATACGTGTTCTTGGTCATACTGGTACTGCGTTTTGCTTGGTCTTTCCATGTCGGGGGCACCTTCGTGGAAAGAAGGGAATGGATCGAGGACCGCATCGAGCACGCGCGACAACAACGGATCACGAAAGGGCTGGACATGGCAACCCATCCCTTCACATCGCCGGGCTTCAACAATGCGCCATTGTATGCCCCAGCCCCGTTCGAGTACCTATTGCATTCGGCCATGGAAGGACCGGAGAACACGGTCGTCCTGGTCTCAATACCTCCGAATGCGCAAGTGGACCAGCGTGAGCTGGAGACGGAGCTGCAGCGCGAAGGCGTGATGCTTCCCGTGCGGAGGAATGGACGCTACTTCCAAATGCCGAATGGCCCGTTCACCGTGGTGGAGTGAGCGGCTTCAGCCCGGCATGGACCAATTCGCTCCGGAGCAATCCGTGCCGGAATATCTCGGTCGGGCTCATGCGTTCGGTCATGGCATCTTCCACCACCTCGAAACCGGCGCTCTTCAAGCGATCCACATAATCACGGCCGTAGAGGCGCACGTGATCGAACTGTCCGAAACGCCGGATCCGTTCCTGGGGATCGGTCACCGAAGGATCCTCATCCGTGGTCGCCCGATCCAACGCGATGGGCACCATCAGGATGGCCATGCCGCCGGGCGCTAGCACGCGATGGAGCTCGGTCATCGCCCATCGATCATCGGGAACGTGCTCCAACACATGCGAGCAAAGGATCAGGTCGAACGATCCATCGGCGAAGGGCATCGCGGTGATGTCGAGGTCGATGGTCCCGCGCGGGTAGCTGTACCCGGGCGTGAACTTGTCGCCTGCAGTGTACTTCACACCGGGCAATGCGGTGAGCTTCTCACGCAGGCACTGCTCGGGCGCCACATGCAGCACGCGCAAGCCCGAGCGCAGGATCTTTCGTTCTTGCAAGAAGAGCCAAGCCATCCGCGCCCGTTCGCGCGAGCCACAGAACGGACAAAGCACATGCGGTCGCGGAGGCGAGCCCGAAGGCAGGTAGGCTATGGCCCTATTATCGCACACGGGGCAATGCACGGCATCGCCTCGCATCACCTGGTGTCGCATCCAGGAGCGTAGGGTCGTGGGAAAAAGCCTTGCGAGGTTGCTCATCGTTCGGTCGATGGGATGAGCTTGGAATGATCAGATCGCCCCCACCCCCAGCAACAACGCTGGTTCTTCCAGCAAGCTCTTCAGGGTATTCAAGAAGGCGGCACCGGTAGCGCCATCCACCACGCGGTGGTCGCAGCTCAAGGTCACCTTCATGGTGTGGCCGATCACGATCTGGCCATCCTTCACCACCGGTTTCTCCATGATACCACCAACGGCCAGGATGCACGCATCTGGTGGATTGATGATGGCCGTGAACTCGTCGATACCGAACATGCCCAGGTTGGAGATGGTGAAGGTGTTGCCCTCCCAATCCGCGGGTTGCAGCTTCTTGTCCTTGGCGCGTTTGGCCAGGTCGCGCACTTCGTTGCCGATGGTCCGCAACGGCTTGCCATCCGCGAACCGCACAACGGGCACGAGCAGACCTTCTTCTACCGCTACGGCCACGCCGATGTGGACATGCTGATTGTAACGGATGCGGTCGCCGAGCCAGCTGCTGTTCACCTTGGGGTGCTGTTTCAGCGCTACGGCACAAGCCTTGATCACGAGGTCGTTGAACGAGATCTTGTCCGGCGCGATCTGTTTGTTGATGGCTTCGCGCACGCTCATGGCACGTGCCATGTCCAACTCCAGGGTGAGGAAGAAATGCGGCGCGGTGAAAAGGCTTTCGCTCAAGCGCTTCGCGATGGTCTTGCGCATCTGGCTCACCGGCACTTCCTCGAACTTCTCCACTTGTGGAGCACCGAACACGGCACCTCCTCCGGCGAAGTTCTCAACGTCCTGTTTGGTCACCCGACCATCCGGACCGCTGCCTACCACGCGACCGATATCGATGCCCTTCTCCTCGGCGAGTTGTTTCGCCAAAGGACTGGCCTTCACGCGGCCGTTATTCGCAGGTGCCGATGGAGCAGCAGAGGCCCCACCACCGAACAACGGCTTCGGCGCCGGCACACTGCCCGTAGCCGCAGGCTTGGCCTTTTCTGGGGCGGGTGCAGGCGCAGGCGCAGCGGCAGCAGCTTGCTCCTGTACCTGCTCTTGCTTCTTGGGTTCTTCTGGCTTTGGCGCAGCCTCCGCCTTGGGTGCAGCAGCAGCTTCACCAGCGAGCAACGCGGTGATGTCCTCACCCGCTTTACCCAGCACCGCCAGCACGCTATCCACCGCAGCGGACTTGCCCTTCTCCACACCGATGTGCAGAAGTACACCGTCGGTGAAACTCTCGAATTCCATGGTGGCCTTGTCGGTCTCGATCTCCGCGAGCACCTCACCGCTCTTCACGGCATCTCCCACCTTCTTGTGCCAGGCGCTCACCACCCCTTCGGTCATGGTGTCGCTCAACTTCGGCATGCGTACGATCTCGGCCATGGTCGGTCTGTCGTTCAGTCTTTTTCGAACGGATAGTTCTTCTCGAAATACACGTCGTTGTACAACTCGTCCGCGGTGGCCATCGGGCTTTCCTCGGCGAATTTTACAGCGGCTTCCACCTCCTTCTTCACGTCCTCATCGATCGCATCGAGCTCTGCTTCCTTGGCCCATTTATTCTCCAGGATGGTAGCGCGTACACTTTCGATCGGATCTTGCTTCTTGTACTCCTCCACTTCTTCCTTGGTGCGGTACTTCTGGGGGTCGCTCATGCTATGCCCCTTGTAGCGGTAGGTCTTGATATCGAGCAGGTACGGTCCGTTCCCGGCCCGCACATGAGCGCATGCCATGGCGATGGCTTCATGCACATCCTCGCAGCGCATACCGTTCACCCCCAGGCCGGGCATGTCGTAGCTCTCGCCGAGGGTGCTCAGGTCGTGCACGTTGCTGGTGCGCTCCACGCTGGTACCCATGGCGTAGTTGTTGTTCTCGATGATGAAGATCACCGGCAACTTCCAGGTCATGGCCATGTTGAAGGTCTCGTGCAGCATGCCCTGGCGAACCGCTCCATCCCCCATCATGCATAGGGTCACGTGGTCCTCGCCGCGGTACTTGTCGGCGAACGCGATGCCCGCGCCCAACCCGATCTGTCCACCCACGATGCCGTGGCCTCCGAAGAGGTTCCGCTGCTTGTCGAAGTAGTGCATGCTACCGCCTTTGCCTTTGCTGGTACCGGTCATCTTCCCGAACAGCTCGGCCATCACGTGCTTGCTGGGTGTTCCGAGCACCAACGGATGCGCATGGTCCCGGTAACCGGTGATGAGGCGATCAGTGGGCCGAATAGCGGTGACCATGCCCGCGAGGATGGCCTCCTGACCGATGTAGAGATGGCA
>DAOORM010000193.1:0-4746 GCA_035389265.1 Flavobacteriales bacterium
CTTGCTGCTTCTGGCGGCCCGGGCAGGCGCTCAACAATACGACCTCCGCACCTTCTCGTTGGAGCAGGGGCTGCCTAGTGCGGCAGTGAACGCCATCTGCGAGGACGCCGATGGTTTCCTCTGGCTGGCCACCGACCAAGGCTTGGCGCGCAGCCAGGGGTCCCGGTTCGAGGCCTTCGATGAACAGCAGGGTGCACCAGCCACCGAAGCCACCGCCCTGCTGCCCACCTTGAACGGTTCGAGCCAAGGCCGGCTGTTGACCGGCTATCGCAATGGGGCCTTGGCGTGGTGGAGCAAAGGCCGCTTCACTTCATTCACGACCACACCAACACTGCCTGCTCATGCCATCCGCACGATCCTGGCCGGACAAGGCGCAACCGTGGTGCTGGGTACCCGCGGTGGAGGTGTTTGGCAAGTGGATACGGTGACGCACAAGGCCACCGCGCTGAATGCCGGTCTGGCCTCGCTCCGCATCAACGGTTTGGTGCACCATGGCAAAGGTCTATTAGCAGCCACCGATAGTGGCTTGTTCCAGTTGGAAGGTGCACGTTGGACACTAGTGAGCGATGCCGAACTCGCGAAGGGCACCCGAGCGCTTTCTCTTCATGCCGATAGCATCGGTGTGCTTGTGGGCACGGATCACGGGTACGTTGAACTCGATCAGCAATTACGTCCTGTGCCCATCGCTGAACGTGTGGCCGGGTTGCAGCCTTTGGCGCTTCCACACGCGGTCGTGTTGAGCATCCTGCGGGCAGGCAAGTACGACCTGTGGCTGGGAACCCCCGCTGGGCTCGTGCATCTGGCGCGGGAGAACGGTGTGCCCAAACTCACCAGCATCAAGGAGGCCAACGGGCTCGGGCATGATCTGGTGCGATGCCTCCATCGCGACCGCAGCGGAGGCATCTGGGCGGGCACCGGGTTCGGCGGCGTGAGCAAGTTCACCAGCGATGCTTTCCAGTATATCACGGAAAAGGATGGGCTCGGATCGCGCATCGTGAGCGCCATCCACCGCACCGCCGACGGACTATTGTGGATCGGCACGCAAGGCGGAGGTATCTCCCACTTCGACGGCACTCGGATCCGCCATTACGAGCGCGAGGATGGATTGCCTTCGCTGTTCATCACCTGCTTGGGTGAGGATGCCGAGGGCTACCTGCTCGCGGGTACGAGCATGCATGGCCTTCACCGTAACCGGTACGGGCGTTTCGAACAGGTGTGGGCCGCAGGCGATCGCGAAGCCCAGCGGGTGAACGACGTCGCCACCCTGGCCGATGGCACCATCGTGATCGCCAGTGGATCAGGCGTGCACTGGGTGAACGGCACCAAGCCACTCTACACCTCCTTGGTGGGACGGTCCGCGAACGCCTTGTTGGTGGCCGGTGATACGCTTTGGTGTGCCACGGATAGCGGATTGTTCGTCACGTCCTTGGCGGCTAGCGCCGTGTTCACACGGGTCAATGCGGTACCGGCCCTTGCGATCAACGCCATGGCACGCGACTCGAAGGGTAACCTGTGGTTGGGCACAGCCACGAATGGGCTCTTACGTTGGCGTGGTGGCAAGGTCGAGACCTTTGGACGTGAAGCCGGATTGGAGAGCCTGGCGGTGATGTACGTGCAGCTGGATGCGTTCGAGAACCTCTGGCTGGGCACACGACAAGGCATCCACCAAGTGGAATTGGATGTGATGCAGGAACAGGTGCTCAGCATCCGCGCGTTCGGCCCGGAGGACGGCTTCATCGGCCTGGAAAGCCTGCGCGGTGCCAGCATGCTCGATGGCGACAGCAGCCTCTGGTTCGGGACCGTTCGTGGTGCCACGCGCTTCGATGCCCAGCAGGTGGTGGACGACACGCAGGAACCGTTGGTACACCTCACCGATCTGCAACTCTTCTACGAACGACCCGACTGGTCGCCCTGGTGTGCGGGCATGAGCCGCAATGGTTTCCCCAGTGATCTGCACCTGCCGCACGACAAGAACCACCTCACCTTCGCCTTCACGGGCATCTCGCTGGCCTACCCGGAAAAGGTGCGCTACCGATGGATCCTGGAAGGTTATGATCCGGACTGGTCGCGCATCACGGCTACGCAACGCGTCACCTACAGCAACATCCCGCCCGGCGAATACACCTTCAAGGTGATGGCCCGCAACGCCAGCGGCATCTGGAATGAGAAGCCGGTGACCTACACCTTCACGATCGCGCCTCCGTTCTGGCGCACCACACCGTTCCTTGCTGGTGGTGGTGTCACCTTGTTGCTGGGCTTCGCAGGATTCGTTCGGTTACGCGAGCGCAACCAACGCCGCGAACGGGATCGTCTTGAGCGCATGGTAAAGGTCCGCACCAGTCAGCTGGCGGAGGAGAAGGAACGCAGCGACGAACTATTGCGCAACATCCTGCCCGCCTCCACCGCCGAGGAGTTGAAACAGAAGGGCAGCGCCGAAGCGCACCGCTACGAGAGTTGCACGGTGCTCTTCAGCGACTTCAAGGGCTTCACGGGCTTCAGCAGCTTGATGGATAGCGACACGCTCGTGAGCGAATTGGACCATTACTTCCGGCTCTTCGATGAAGCCTGCGATCGGTACGGTCTGGAGAAGATCAAGACCATCGGCGATGCCTACATGTGCGCGGCGGGCATACCGGAGCCGAAAGCGACGCACGCGCGCGATGCCGTGCTCATGGGTCTGGCGATGATCGAAGCGGTGGACCAGAGCAATGCCGATAGACGTTCACGGGGCATGACCGAATGGCCCGTGCGCATCGGGATCCACACCGGTCCGGTGGTGGCCGGCGTGGTCGGTCGCAAGAAGTTCGCCTACGACATTTGGGGCGATACCGTGAACCTGGCCAGCCGCATGGAAAGCCATAGCGAAGCCGGGAAGCTCAACATCAGTGGAGCCACGTATGCCCAGGTGATGGACCTGGTACACGTGCAGCCCCGCGGCCCCATCAAAGTGAAGGGCAAGGGCGAACTGCACATGTACTTCGTGACCGGGCTCAAGGAAGGTGTAACACTACCGGGATAGGGCCTTCCCCACGCACTCACATCCGCTTCACCAGCCACTGCTGGAACTCCTGCTTCAGCTCGCGGTAGAGTTTCTCGAAGGTCTGGTAGCGATCGCGCAGCTCGGTGTGATCCTTGAAGTAGCGGTGTTCGATGGCCACCGGATGATCGCGCATCTCCTTCTCCAGCCTATTCTCCTCCTGCTTGATATCGTGGCGCAACTCATCGATCACTTCGCGTTCGCGGATGAAGCGGTTCTGAAAATGTTCGAGTTCGGCCATCACCTCTTGATGTGTGTTGCGCCGGGCGATGTCCTCCAGGCGGTGCTCCAGGATGGCGATGTCCTCTTTGTAGAACGTGAGCGCGTTCAGCCATTCGCGCTGGTCGTTGTGGAGATCGCCGAAATAGGCGCGGGCTGGGGCGGTAGCGGTCGTCATGGTGGATCGAGGTTGGTTGAAGCTGGTCAAATACAAATGAACAGGGCGTTCATCGCTAGCGGACTGACGATCGTCAAGGTACGGTGCAGTGCAAGGGAAAAGCGGGCTAGGGGCTGACGAATACCCGATCCTCCCCTCTCCGCGTGGCTCGGATCCATCACAACGAATGTGAATAGCGGGCAAGGGGGGCAACCGGGCAAGGAGGTCACACGTCCTACAATTGAACAACTCGCACGACCATGGACGCTCTCATCCGCCGCATCCCCTCGCACCTCTTGGTGGCCGGCCTCTACATCCTGCTCGTCGCTTTCGCTGTGCTCGCCTTCGCGAATCCGGTCTGATCGGAGACCAAGACCACCGAACGCAGGGAAGGTCGAGCACCGTCGAGGAGCTCGTTGATCACCCCTTCCAAACGAACTTGGCGGGCTGTACCTCCCACGTCTTCCCGCTGCCATCGACCACCTTCACCGTTATAGTGAACGCCGTACCGATCGGGAGGTTCGCCACCATGGTCTTCATGGCCTCCGTGATGGTCGCATCCTTCGCGTTGTAGCCTGCATCCTTGCCTTCACAGTCCTTGATGCAGATGTTGAGTGCGGTGACGCGCGCACTGGGCACGCAGCCCACGAGATCCACCGCAGTAACGGCACGCCATTGCGCCGCGGTGATCTCACCGGCCATCTTACCCGCGATACGGATCGCCGGTGGGCCTCCTGGAAGAGCTGCGGCTTCCAAAGCGAGGTGATGTGGAGCCGTGCGTGCAGCACAAGGATCGATCAGCGAAAGACAGGATGCAAGGAGCACTGTGGTCAACATGGTGTTGGGTTTGTTGGACCAATGCCGCAGAGCGGTATATGTAACGCGAACGCCACACGGTCCATCACGATCCGCGATCCTTCGAGCACTCCGAAAAATGGCAAATTGCCCCAGCGATGACGATATTTGAGGAAACGCCGTATCCATGAAAAGACGAACTACCCTCCTGCTTTCAGCTGGTCTCGCACTTTCCACCTTCGCACAGGATGTGCAGAAGTGCTGCGGCACCACGAGCAGTACTTTCCTACTGGGCAGTACCAGTTACGCGCGCCACACCCAATGCCTCTATGCCCCGAACGAGCTGGATGGCGCTGTGGAAGGCTACATCGTCAGGCTCTACTACCGCTACGGCAACTCGGGCATCACGTTGGGCAACACCTTGGGTGATGTGACCATCAAGCTGGGTCAAACGACAGCGACGGCTTTCAGCGGTGTTGAGTTCCTCACCGGTCTCGAAACCGTGCTGGAGACCTCCAGCGTCAGCATAGCCCCAGGG
>DAOORM010000194.1:0-4699 GCA_035389265.1 Flavobacteriales bacterium
CAGGACCGACGGCCGGGTCGGCCTCATCCTCGGTGGCGCCATCGAGGATGCTCTGTGCCCCGGCGGCGTCACCACCGAGCAGTTTGGCCAGGGCGGCGTTCACGCTCTTGGTGCTGCCGAAGTTGCTGCTGGCGCTGCTATAGTTTCCGTTCTGAATGTCGATGATGCCTTGGTTGTACTTCACCTCAGGGCCTGCGGCACCAGCCTTCGTGTAGTGCTCGCTCGCTTTCTTGCGATCGCCCTTCAAACGCGCCACAACACCAAGGTTGTTGGTGCTGATGGGGTTCTCCTGGATGGAGTTGGCCTTGGTGAACTGGGCAGCGGCTTCGTCCAACTTGTTCTGCAGCATGTACACGTAGCCCACGTTGTTGGAAGCGCGGTGGTCGGTTGGGTGTACGCGTTCGGTCTCCTTGTAGATGCGGAGCTGCTCGTTGAGGTCGTTGGTGAGGGTGGCCGCGAACAAGAGTTCCTCCACGTTCAAGCTATCGGGCGCGGTGCGGCTCATCTCGGTGAGCTGGGCATCCGTCTTGCCGATGCGCTGGTAGTTCATCTTCACCTCGCTACGGCGCAGCTGGGGCAGGATCTCGTCGGCGATCTCCTTGTAGGTGGCCGCCATGTTCTTGATCTCCTCCTCGCGCTTGGTGAGGTCGGGGTACATCTCCAGCACGCGCAGCACGAGCTCCTTGTCGGGTACGGTGCTGCTAGCCTGCATGGCGCGCTTGAAGCCCTCCCAGTCCTCGCCGCGAGCGTTCAAGGTATAGAACGCATCGGCCTTGGCGCTATCGTTCTTGGCACGCACCAATTCGCCCTTTGCCCATGTCTTGGCGCTCTTGGCCCGGTCGTCGGCCAGGTTCTCGTTCTTGCTCAGTTCACCTTCGGGGCTGGCCCAGGCATCGATGCTCACGTTCTTGGCCACGATGTTGGGGTTGGCCTTCATGGTCTTGATGAAGTCGGCCATCGCCTTGATGTCCGCATCCTTCAGCTCGGTGGGGCGGACATTGCTGGCGTTCACCAGGTAGTTGAGGGTGGCGTCCTGGCTGTGGTCGGTGATGCGCACGAAGGCATCCTTCGCGAGGAGCACCTTGTCATCGCTCACCACCAAGTAGGGCGTGGTGATGACACCATCGGCCAGCTTGTACGGGGTGAACTCGAGCTGCTTCTTGCCTTCCTTGCCTTGCTTGCCCAGGATCTTTACCATGAGCTCACTCTGCGCCATGGACGGCGTGTAGGCCACCTTGTGGGTGTAGTTGAAGGCCTTACCGGTCTCGTACGGGATCACCGTGTTGTTCCCCACGGCACCTTCGCCTTGGAAATACGCGGTCTTGTAGGGTGTTTCGCCACCGGTGTAAACCAAGGTAGGCGTCAGTTCCACTTGGGCCTTCTTGTAGAAGTACTTCCCGGGGAAGTTGCCGTTGATGTTGACGGCGACGGAATCACCTTGTACGATCAGCGGATTAGGATCCACCGTGTACTTGATGTTCTCGACGTACTTGTTCATCTTGCCGATGCCACCACAGCCGCTGAGGGCTAGGAGAGTGATGGGCATCAGGGCCAGTCCCTGCAGGTACCTCTTTTCCATAATTCGGTGCTTGGTTCTTATTCTTAGGGCGCAAACTTAACCACCTGAACGCGCGTCCGTTCTTCACATCCGTGGCACTTGTCCACAGTGAAGGGTGTATCATAACGTGATCACTCGGCAGCCCTTGGGCACTTCCACGGATAGGGCCTCCACGAGCTTTTCATAGACCGGCGTATCGTTCAGCAGGTCGTGGCCTTGCAGATCCACGACGAGCACGCGATCATCGGGAAGTTTCTGCAGGTGATCCAAGTAGCGCTCTTGAAGTTTCGAGAGGTAGTCAATGGGGATACTTTGTTCATAACTCCTGCCTCTGGAGCGGATCCGATCCTTGACCCGTATCATGTCCAAGTGCAGGTAAACGATGAGTTCCGGACGGGGCAGATCAGCATACATGATCTGGTAGAGGTCGCGGAACAAGGCGTACTCATCTGTCTGCAATGTGACGTTGGCGAAGACCACCGACTTGCCGATGGAATAGTCGGCCACGGTGCATGCGCGGAAGAGGTCCTGCTCGGTGACGCGTTTGAGCTGGTGGTAGCGCTGGGCCAGGAAGGACAACTCCACGGAGAAGCCGTAGCGCTCGGGATCCTCGTAGAACCGCGGTAGGAAGGGGTTGTCCTCGAACTCCTCCAGCACCAACCGACCGTTCCACCGTTCGGCGAGGCGGCGCGCCAAGGTGGTCTTACCGGCACCGATCAGGCCCTCCACGGCGATGTAGGAATGAAAGGGTGTCATACGCGTGGGAGAGCATTGAGCAGCACCAACGCAGTGCGGCGTTCGATCGGATGCTCCCAGTCGGGCAATAGGTCGCATAGGGGCGCCAAGGCAAAGCGGCGAAGGTGCAGGCGGGGATGGGGCACCACCAAGCCGGGCGTTTCGATAACCGCATCACCCATTAGCAGGATGTCGATGTCGATGAGCCTGGAAATGATATGGCCATCGGTATCACGCTGGCGGCCCATTTCCTGCTCGATGTTGAGGCAGACCCGGAGTACCGCCGCAGGTTCCAACGGTGTAGAGACCAGCAAAGCCCGGTTAAGGAAGAGCGTGTCCGCGTGGAAACCCCAGGGCTTGGACCAATGATCGCGACTACGCGCCAACACGTGACCGATCCGCTCCCCTACCGCTTGTTGTGCAGAGTCGCTCTGCCGCACCGGATCGCCCAGATCGGCCCCCAACAACAACACGACCTCCTGCTCGGGCATGCGGCAAAGCTATCCGGCTCGGCCTCCCATCCATAGCACGCCCCGCTCATGGATCGCCGGCCGACATCCGTTCGAGCCCCGGCCTAGCTTCGTGGCCACACAAGACATCCCCTTCCCATGCGTCAGTTCCTCAAGTTCATGTTCGCCTCGATGCTCGGCACCCTCCTGATCGGGGTGGTGCTGATCTTCCTCTTCGTCGGGGCCCTCGTCGCGATCGGTTCCAGCTTCTCCACCGCAAGTAAACCCACCACGGTCCGGGATGGAAGCATCCTGCACTTGCAACTGGACCAGCAGATCGTGGACCGCGGCAACAAGGACGAGCTGATGCTCGACTTCGGCCCCTTCAAAGGTGCCATGCCCGTGGGCCTGAACCAAGTGCTCTACAGCTTGGAGAACGCCAAGACGGATGACAACATCAAGGGCGTGTTCCTGGACCTCACGGGCCTGCAGACCGGGTCGGCCACGGTGAAGGAGATCCGCGACAAGCTCGTGCGCTTCAAGAAGGAGAGCGGCAAACCCGTGATCGCCTTCAGCGACACTTACACTCAAGGTACATATTACCTGGCCACCGCAGCGGATCAGGTCTTCCTGCAGCCGCGTGGCGACCTGCAATACACCGGCCTGCGCAGCGAGTACATGTTCTACAAGGGACTCTTCGAGAAGCTCGATATCGACGTGCAGTTCATCCGCGGCAGCAACAACAGGTTCAAGAGCTTCGGCGAGGTCTTCACCGAGGACCACATGAGCGAGGCCAACCGCGAGCAGAACCGGGCCATCCTGAATGGCCTCTGGGACGAGGTGCAAACTGCGGTGGCCGAAGCACGCGGACTGGACAAGGCACGGCTGAACACCATCGCCGACAGCCTGTTGGTGCGCAACGCGGACGATGCCCTGAAGCTGGGCCTGGTGGATGGATTGAAGTACCGCGACGAGGTGCTGGCGGTGCTGCACGAGCGCATGGGCGTTCCGGCGGACGACGAATTGGAATTCGTGAGCCTGAGCAAATACGTGCGGTCCTTCACCCCGGACGACATGAAGTACTCCAGCACGAAGGGCAAATTGGCCGTCATCTATGCGGAAGGCGATATCATGACCGGCGAAAGCAGCGAAGGCACCATCGGCGGCACCGACCTGAGCGCGGCCATCCGCGAAGCGCGTGAGGACAGCTCGATCAAAGCGGTGGTGCTGCGGGTGAACAGCCCGGGCGGAAGTGGCCTAGCCAGCGATGTGATCTGGCGCGAGGTGGAACTGTGCAAGCAGGTGAAGCCCGTGGTGGTAAGCATGGGCGATGTGGCGGCCAGCGGTGGATACTACATCAGTGCACCGGCCACCCGCATCTTCGCGGAACGCAACACCATCACCGGTTCCATCGGTGTGTTCGGCATCATCCCGAACATGCAGGGCTTCTTCAAGAACAAGCTCGGCATCACCTTCGATGGCGAGAAGACCAACAAGCACGCCGACCTCTTCACCGTGAGCCGCCCGCTGACCGAAGAGGAGAAACGCATCATCCAAGGCTACATCGACGACTTCTACCAAGGCTTCACCGAACGCGTGGCCGAAGGGCGGAAGATGACCGTGGCCCAGGTGGACAGCATCGGTCAGGGCCGCGTGTGGACCGGCGTGGATGCGCAGCGTCTGGGGCTTGTGGACGAGCTGGGGGGCTTGGAAGCAGCCATCAGCAAAGCCGCCGAACTGGCCAACCTGACGGAATACCGCCGGGTGGAACTGCCGGAGCAGAAGGACTTCTTCGAGCAGCTGATGCAGGACCTGAACGGCACTGCGCGGAGCTGGGTGGCCACCCAGGTGCTCGGCGAGGATGCGGCACTCTTGAAGCAATACCAGAAGGCGAAACAGGCCACCGAGCAGATGGGTATCCAGGCTCGGATGCCGTTCGACCTGGTGATCCGGTGAA
>DAOORM010000195.1:0-4650 GCA_035389265.1 Flavobacteriales bacterium
CAGAGAAGTTAAGCTCACCAGCGCAGATGGTACTAGGCCACAAGCCTGGGAGAGTATGTCGTCGCCGATCTGAACCCCGTTACGCAAGTAACGGGGTTCTCTTTTTTGTACCTGTCCCAACACGGCAAGATCTTTGCCCGCATGCGCACCGTGGTCCGATCACGCTCCTTTTCCAGCTTCGCCTCCCTGCTCCTGGTCGCACCGGCCTGCGCACAGATCGTGAAGGGAATCTTCGAACGCCCCTTGCCGGCTTCCGAGGTTGTGCTCTACGCCACTACCGGCGCTGAACATCCAGCCATCGACTCCGCACGCATCGAAGAGGACGGTACCTTCAGCTTCCCGCAACGTCAGCTTCCGGCTGGCTTCTACCAACTCGGCATCAACGGCGATGACCGCATCGATCTCGTCCTGGACCCGGCGGACCCGGTCGTTGAACTCGCTTTCCACGGACCGCCTCTTCAGCGGAATATCAATGTGGTCCGGTCAGCGGACAATCAACGCATGTGGGCCTACAAGCTTGTGAGCCGCGCTGGGCAGGATGAACTGCAGACGATCAAGACCGAACGGGCGAACGCTTCGCCGCTCGATACGGCCTTGTTGCGTTCACTCGACCGGCGTGAAGCCGAGCAACGGAAGTTGATGCGCACCACACTCGATAGCCTGAGTTCCATCGATCCGAACGGGCAATTCGCTCGGGCTGTGCTTGTCGATCGCGCGTTGGATGCCGCGATCCCGTTGGGACCTTCAGGCATTCGCACGGCGTTCGATTTCTCCGATCCGTGGACACTGCGCTCCAACGCGTACAGCAAAGCCACCGTGGTGTACTTGCAGAACACCCGGTTCGACAATGAGTACGCCTTCCACCGCGCGTGCGATACGTTGCTGCGCGAAGCCTCCAAGGATACAAGCTGTTGGCGCTACATGCGCTACCAACTCGTGGACATCTTCGCTACCTACGGTCCCGACGAGGTGGCGCAATATCTGGTGGATACTTACGTGGTCGGTGATGGCTCCCGTGTTCCACCCGAAGCCGAACTGATGGCGATCGCCGCAGCGCAACTGCGTATGGTGATCGGTGCGCCCGCGCCGGATGCTCGGCTGGCCACGCCGGGCAGATCCGACTCCACAGCGCTTTCCTCGCTTTGGGGGAAGGCGGAGTTCACCGCGTTGTTCTTCTACTCAAGCACTTGCGACCATTGCCACGACCAGATGCCCGGGATGCGGGCATTGTATGAGGAAATGGAAAGGCCGTTCTTCAATCTGATCGGTATCGCGTTGGATGCCGACGAAGCGGAATTCAAGACCACCATCACTGAAGAGCGCCTGAGCTGGCCTAGCTACTCTTCGCTCATCGGTTGGGGTGAACCTGCGGCAAAGGCGTTCAATGTGAAGGCCACACCGAGCTTGATCGTCGTGGATCGGAAAGGCAAGATCGCCGCGAAGCCGATGAACCACGAGGAACTCCGGACCTTCCTCGTCGCCCAGCGGAAGCGATGATCAGAGTCGCAGCTTCCAAGCCCGCGTCGTCGAGGTGAACGCGGGCATCACGGGTTCTTCGGTGAACAATCCGAAGACACTTGACCCGGATCCGCTCATGGCGGTGTAGAAGGCCCCTGCTTGTTTCAACTTCTGTTTAAGCGCATCCACTTCAGGGTAGGTCCGCAGCACGTACGGTTCCATCGTATTGGGCAGCGTCTTCTCCCACTCCAACTGGCGTTCCCGGTGAAGGACGGCCTCGACCGGCCAGTTGAGCTCCGTAGGTATCGTGTTCTGATAGACCTCTGCGGTGCCTACGTGAACACCAGGATTGGCGAGAATGAGCCAGAGACCGTTGAGGTCTATGTCGACGGGCGTGAGCCGTTCGCCCCGGCCGCGGGCGATGCAGACCTGGCCTGCAAGGAAGAACGGGCAATCGCTGCCGAGTTCGAGCGCATGGGCCGCCAGCTGTTGCTTGTTCAACTGCAAGCCACACAGCGTGTTCACGAGTTCCAACGCACTGGCCCCATCACTGGAGCCACCGCCCAGACCGGCCCCCATGGGGACCACCTTGTGCAGATGCAACCGCAGCCCAGGAAGATCCCGACCGCGTTGAAGCAGACGCACCGCTTTGTAACACAAGTCGGTTTCAATAGGTCCTGGGATCGGGAGCCCGCTCCGGGTGTACTCTAGGCCGTTCGTGCCCAGGTCTGGTGCCAGCACGGCTTCGACCACGTCGTGCAACGGAATCGGCACCATCACGCTCTCGATGTCGTGGAAACCATCCGCCCGACGCGCCAAGACGTTGAGTCCCAGATTGATCTTGGCTTGAGGGAACCGCAGCATGGTGCGCGAATGTACCTGCCTTGCGGTGATGCGGCCAACGCAGTTCCTTCTACCTTCGCCCTTCCCAATCCGAGACGATGCAGACGTTCCTGGAGTTCGAGAAGCCGATCCAACATGTGATCGAGCAGATCGAGAAGTTGAAGGAGGTGGCCGCGCAAGGTGCCGTGGACGTGGAACCCACGTTGAAGGACCTGGAGAAGAAGCTGGCCGAAACGCGCAAGTCCATCTATGACGGGCTTTCGCCTTGGGAACGCGTACAGGTGAGCCGCCATCCGGACCGGCCCTACACCTTGAAGTACATCGAGATCCTGTCCGACAACACCTTCGTTGAACTGCACGGGGACCGCACCGTGAAGGACGATAAGGCCATGGTGGGTGGCTTCGGCCAGATCAACGGCCGCACGGTGATGTTCATCGGCCAGCAGAAGGGGATCAATACCAAGATGCGCCAGTACCGCAACTTCGGTATGCCCAATCCGGAAGGCTACCGCAAGGCCTTGCGCCTGATGAAGCTGGCGGAGAAATTCAACAAGCCGGTGGTGACGCTGATCGATACTCCGGGTGCATTCCCAGGTCTGGAGGCCGAAGAACGCGGACAAGGCGAGGCCATCGCGCGCAACCTGTTCGAGATGATGAAGTTGGAGGTGCCAGTGATCTGCATCATCATTGGTGAAGGTGCCTCCGGCGGAGCGCTTGGCATCGGTATCGGCGACAAGGTGCTCATGCTCGAGAACACATGGTATAGCGTGATCTCTCCGGAGTCCTGCTCGTCCATCCTCTGGCGCAGTTGGGATTATAAGGAGCAAGCCGCCAAAGCGCTAAAGCTGACGGCGGATGACATGCTCGCGAACAAGTTGATCGATGGCATCATCAAGGAGCCGGCCGGCGGCGCCCATGCCGATCCGGTGGAAGCTGGCCGCTTGGTGAAAGCCGAAGTGGTGAAACACTTGGACAAGCTGGTGAAGACGGCGCCGGACAAGCTCGTGGAACGCCGGATCAAGAAATTCTGCGACATGGGTGTGGTGCTGAAAGCCAAGCCCGACGGGAAAAAGCGCTGACCACTACCGGTTGAGCAGTGGCAGGATGTGCCCGATCGTGAAGCCCACTGAAGTATTGGCCACGATGGTGCCCGTGTTCGGGTCCATGGTGATCAATCCGGTGCCCGATGCGATGTAGAGCGATCCCGTTGCGGCTTCATAGGCCAGTGCATCCGCACTGATCCCACTGGACAGTGGTGTTACGGTCTGCAAGGGTCGGTCGAAACGGACCAATCTGTTGTCAAGCGCCACGATGAACTGATTCGGGTTCAAGCGTACGACGGCGCGAATGGCCTCGCCAGGAAAGGTGCGGATGTCCGGTGCCCCACCAGCCGAAATGTTGAGGTCCTCGATCAGTCCTTCGCCACCGGCATTCGCGAAGTGCACTAGACTCGTACCTGTGCGGTGGAACAGCGCGATCCGTTCATGCTCCACCGGCAGCTGCTCGTAGAGCGTTCCCGCCGGCGTGTAGGTGACGACGCGGGAGGCCCCGCCCACGATGGCGCGCTGCCAAGTGGCTACCTCATTCTCCATGACCACGATGGCTTCGCAGCGATGATCTGGAAGGCACTCGGCCGTGAATCGTTGAAAGCCGTCACCCGTCCAGCCGCGGATGAAGCCGTCACGCGTTGCGCAGTACACCCGTTCATCGGTCGGGTCCACCGTCAACGCTGTGAATTGCTCCGGTTGGTCGTTGCCAGGGGCGTTAACCTGCCAAGTATTCGCACTATTCGCCGCGGGTATCGCTTGAAGCGGGGCGTAGCGAGAACCGGCCACGAAAAGGTGCTGGGAATTCCCATCCACCGCGATGCCGTTGAAGTCGGCGACGGTAACGAAGGGTGCAGCTGCGCCTGTGCTATCGATCCGCGTAATGATGGTGCTCTCCTCGCTGAAGGCAGGTGCCAGGAACAGCGCCCGCAACCGGAGCGGTGCTTCCAATACGTTCACTTCCACGAAGTCGCGTGCGTCATTGAAGCCGTCCCGCGCTCGTGCTACGATGGTGTGGTCGCCACTTGGAAGGCGCTCATCAGTGAGGATCAAGGTGAAGTCGTAGGTGCCGCTCGTTGCATCAAGACTGCGCGATCCACCGCTCGCCACGACGGATCCAGCGGGGTTCAACAATTCCACGGTGAGCGACTCGATGACCCGGTCGTCGCTGACCTGAACGCGCACGTGGACGGTATCAGGGACCGCGAATGTTGAACCAGCACTCGGGCTGATGATGTCCACCTTGGGAGGTGTTCCGTCCTTGTCCTTCTTGCACGAAAGGCACAGGAGAACACCCCCGATC
>DAOORM010000196.1:0-4632 GCA_035389265.1 Flavobacteriales bacterium
CTCATCAGCGAAGATCTCGAAATCGGTGATCTCATTGAACGGGCAACCGGACCCGTCATCACAAGGCGCACCACCGAAAGTGGTATTGAAGTCCGTCCAACCACCTGTGGCAGATGGGTTAACCCAAGTCGTGCACTGGGCTTGTGCATTGGTGGAGGCCAGCACAAGCAAGCCAGCCAGGAAGATCCCGAGGACCCCGCGTGTAATGTGTTTCATGCGTTGTTGTATGCGTGTTTGCCCGGCGAATGTAACCATCGGCCTCGAACCCGTTCATCAACGATCCGCCAACTTTGGACCCCAACAAGTCCGGACCCAGGCCAACCGGGCTCCCAACCATGCGTTCCTCCATCCCTTCCATGCACGGTGTCACCACCGAGCGGCTCCTGTTCCGTGCGGTCTCGATGGACGACCGCCATTGGTGGATGGAGTACATCAACAGCGCCGTGGCCATCCGCTTCATGTCCCTTGTTGTAGGCAGTGAGGAAAGCTGCCGCGAATTCATCCAGCGCGCCTTGGATCGGCGGGCGACGGACGGGTCAGGGCTGAACGCCATCGTAGAACTCGCCACAGGCAAGCCCTTCGGCATGATCGGCTTGTTGACGCAGGTGGTGGATGGTGTGGACGAACTAGAGATCGGCTACCATTTGGTACCATCGGCTTGGGGCCATGGGTATGCGTCAGAAGGCGCCATCGCTTGCAAGGAGTTCGCGCGCCAGCACCAATGCGCCCCTTCCGTGATCTCGTTGATCGATCATGAGAATTTCGCAAGCCAAAATGTGGCCAAGCGCAATGGAATGAGCTTCGAGAAGGACACGGTGCACCGAGGAACGCCGGCGATGGTTTGGCGGTACCGATTCGATTAGTCGAACTTCTCCGGCCGCATCTGCGGGAATAGAAGCACTTCCTGGATCGCCGGGTTATCGGTCAGTAGCATCACCAAACGATCCATGCCGATACCGATGCCCGATGTGGGCGGCATACCGTACTCAAGCGCGCGCAGGAAATCCTGGTCGATGAACATGGCCTCGTCATCCCCGCGTTCCATCAGCTTCAACTGCTCTTCGAACCGCTCGCGCTGATCAATGGGGTCGTTCAATTCGCTATAGGCATTGCCCACTTCGAAACCGGCCACGTAGAGCTCGAAGCGCTCGGTGAGGCGGCCATCGTCGCGGTGCTTCTTGCACAGCGGGCTCATCTCCAGCGGGAAGTCCATGACGAAGGTCGGCTGGATCAATTCAGGTTGCACTAATTCGCTGAAGAGCTCATCGATCAACTTGCCTTTGCCCATCGCAGCAGTGATCTCGACACCGTGCTTCTTGCACAATTCGCCGATGGTCTGCTCATCCGCGTTCAGCACGTCCACACCGGTCTTCTCCTGGATGGCACCGCACATGGTGATCCGCTTGAAAGGCTGCCCGAAGTCGATCTCCTTGCCTTGGAAATTGGCCAACGGTGTGCCGTTCGCAGCCGTGGCCACCTTGCGGAACACGCCTTCGATGAAGTCCATCATCCACAGGTAGTCCTTGTACGCCACGTAAAGCTCCATCACTGTGAACTCGGGGTTGTGCGTGCGGTCCATGCCCTCGTTGCGGAAGTTCCGGCTGAACTCGAACACCCCGTCGAAACCGCCCACGATGCAACGCTTCAGGTATAGCTCGTTGGCGATGCGCAGGTAGAAAGGCGTATCCAGCGCGTTGTGGTGCGTGACGAAAGGACGCGCAGCAGCACCACCGGGGATCGGTTGCATAACCGGTGTATCCACTTCGATGTACCCAGCTTCTTGGAACGAGCCGCGCATGGCATTGAAGATGCGCGCACGCTTGAGGAACGTGTCCTTCACCTGCGGATTCACGATAAGGTCCACATAACGCATGCGGTAGCGCAGCTCCGGATCGGTGAAGGCATCATGTACATGGCCCTGGTCATCCGTCTTCACCACGGGCAGCGGGCGGAGGCTCTTCGCCAACACGGTCAGTTCCTTCACATGCAGGGTGAGCTCGCCGGTCTGGGTGCGGAACATGAAGCCCTTCACACCGATGAAGTCGCCGAGGTGCAACAGTTTCTTGAAGACCTCGTTGTAGAGCGTCTTGTCCTCGCCCGGGGCGATCTCGTCGCGGTTGATGTAGATCTGCTGATCGCCCGTGGCATCGCGCAGCACGGCGAAACTGGCCTTGCCCATCACGCGCACGCTCATGAGCCGTCCGGCAAGCACCACGTTGGCCTCGGGTTGTGCACCTTCCACATGTCCGGCATCCTTGAACTCCTCCTTCACCTTGACCACAGTATGCGAAACGGGGAATTGGGCGGCCGGGAAGGGTTCGATGCCAAGGGCGCGCAGCTTGTTTAGGGCTTCGCGCCGCACGACCTCCTGTTCAGAAAGGACCTGTGTGGACATGGGTGGTTCGAGAGGAATGGGGCCGCTTGATCCGGCAGACGAGCGCGAAGATACCGGGCTTACCTTTGGTGGACCATGGGTAAGCTTCAAGACAAACGGATCGAACTGGCCAAACGGGTGTTGGATACCACGGATGCCAAGACGCTGGATATCATTGACCACGTCTTGATGGCCGGTCAGATCCAGCATTTCACTGAAAAGGAGATCGCTGAGTTCGAGGCTATTTCCGACGCCATGCAGAAGGGTACGATCAAGAGCATTCCTTGGGAAGAGGTGCGTGCCGGTCTACTCAAGTCCTTGGGGAAATGAGCCTGCCGGTGGTTTTGTCCCCACAGGCCGCCCAGGATGCGAACAAGGCGAAGGCCTACTACGCCAAGATCAGCCCACCCCTTGCTCTGGCCTTTATCGATGAATTGAGCATGGCGCTCCGCTTCGTCCAAGAACATCCGAACGGGGGCGCTCTGGTCAAGCGTGGTATCCGGCAATTCCCCGTGGAGCGTTTTCCATACTTGATCGTCTATGTCGTTCATCGGGATGTGCTCAGGATCATCCGTGTCTTCCATACGCGCCAGAACCCGAGGCGCAAGCTCCGAACCGTAGGCTAACCCTTCCACCTCGGATCCCGTATCACGCCACTACTTTTGACCCCGTACCAGCACCAGCACGATGCAACAGCTCATTGAAGCCTTCCCGAAGCAACTGAAAGAAGCCCTGGAGATCGGCCGCAAGGCCCAATTGAAAGCCCCGGGCGGGCCTTACGCCAACGTGGTCGTCACCGGCCTGGGTGGCAGCGGCATCGGTGGCAAGATCGCCGCACAGCTCGTGCAGAAGGAGGCCAAGTGCCCCATCGAGGTCTACCACAACTATTACCTGCCGGGCTATGTGAACCACAAGAGCCTGGTGATCGCCTGCAGCTACAGCGGCAACACCGAAGAGACCATCGCCGCCATGGAACAGGCCTTGAACAAAGGCGCTCGTGTAGTGGTGGTCACGAGCGGTGGCACCATGCTGGAGATGGCCAAGGCGAAAGGCCTCGATCACATCGTCATCCCAGGAGGCAATCCGCCACGCACCATGCTGGCCTACTCGTTGGTCCAGCAGTTCTTCGTCCTGCACCACTTCGGCATCATCGGCGATGGTTTCGAAGGAGCCATCAAGACCGCTGCCGATCAGCTGGAACGCGACAAGGAAGACATCAAGAAGGCTGCCATGGACCTCACAGAGAAGCTCATGGGCAAGCGCCTGGTGATCTACAGCGAAGCCAACACCGAGGCGGTGAGCATCCGTTTCCGCCAGCAGGTGAACGAGAACAGCAAAGAACTGTGCTGGCACCACGCCATCCCAGAGATGAACCACAACGAGCTGGTGGGCTGGGCCGGTGCAGACAAGAGCATCGCCGTGGTGATCTTCCGCCACAAGGAAGACCACGAGCGCACGCAGATCCGGGTGGACATCAACAAGGGTGTCTTCGAACGCTATACGCCGCACGTGAACGAGGTGTGGAGCAAGGGAGATACCGCCTTCGCTCGCCAGTTGCACCTGATCAACCTGGGCGACTGGGTGAGCCTGTATTGGGCCCAGAAAAAAGGCGTGGACCCCAGCGAGATCGCGGTGATCAACATGCTGAAGGGGAAGTTGGCGGAGATGAAGTAAGGTGTGCCGCAGAGACGCGGAGGCGCAGAGAGTCATCGCGTATGACCTACCGAGAGCTATCAGGAACGATCATTGGGTGTGCCATTGAGGTTCATCGTGAGCTCGGGCCCGGACTCCTTGAAAGTGTGTACGAGCACTGCTTGGCGAAAGAGCTAAGCGCGGCTGGTATCAACTTCTTGCGACAACACCCTATCCCATTAAGGTACAAGGGCGAGAAGCTGGACGTGGAATTCCGTTTGGATCTCTGGGTAGAGCAAATGATCATTGTTGAGATCAAGGCCGTGGATCTGCTTCACGAACGGCATCGCGCGCAGGTTCTCGGTTATCTTAAGCTTACGGATATGCGGCTTGGCCTTCTGATCAACTTCAACGAAGCCACGCTTACCGCCGGCGTGCACCGCGTGGCCAACGGCCTACAAGAACCATGAAGCGAATGCTTGTACACCGAATTTCGCACCCCTGCTTTCTCAGCGCCTCCGCGCCTCTGCGGCAACCCCAATGAGACAAGTCCACTTCCAAGACCTCGGCCTGATCGACTACGCCACCGCGTGGGACTACCAGACCAAGTTGTTCCAGGCCACCAT
>DAOORM010000197.1:0-4632 GCA_035389265.1 Flavobacteriales bacterium
CCGACGATGTTCTCGTACATGTCGAAGAGGTTGCCGTACTTCTCACTCACGACCGCGCGACCGAGCTCGATGATCTTCTCCTTGCTCGGGTTCTCGATCTTCTTCACATTGGCCTCCAACTTACCGTAGCGCTCAATGGCAGCGCTGAAGTCGAGGTACACGGCCTCCCCGGTCTTGTTCACGCCGAAGCCCGCATCGCAGCGCTCTTTCGCGGCGCGGCTGGCCACGTCTCGCGGTACCAGGTTCCCGAAGGCCGGATAACGACGCTCCAGGTAGTAGTCGCGGTCCGCCTCGGGGATGTCGCTGCCTTTCTTCTTGCCTTCGCGGATCGCCTTAGCGTCCTCGAGTTTGGCGGGCACCCAGATGCGGCCATCGTTGCGCAACGACTCCGACATCAGCGTGAGTTTGCTCTGGTGCGTGCCGCTCACCGGGATACAGGTGGGGTGGATCTGTGTGTAGCACGGGTTGCCGAAGAAGGCCCCTCGCTTGTGCGCTTTCCAGGCGGCGGTGACGTTGCTACCCATGGCGTTCGTGCTCAGGAAGAACACGTTGCCGTAGCCGCCGGTGCAGAGCAACACTGCGTGTGCACCATGCCGTTCTATCTCGCCGGTGATGAGGTTACGAGCGATGATCCCACGGGCTTTACCATCGACCACGACCACATCGAGCATCTCGTGGCGATCGAACATCTGCACCGCCCCTTTGCCCACCTGGCGCATCAAGGCGCTGTAGGCACCGAGCAACAGCTGCTGACCGGTCTGTCCGCGCGCATAGAACGTGCGGCTCACCTGTACGCCACCGAATGAACGGTTGTCCAGCAATCCACCGTAATCGCGAGCGAAGGGAACACCTTGTGCCACACACTGGTCGATGATGTTGGCACTCACCTCGGCCAAGCGGTAAACGTTGGCCTCACGGGCGCGGTAGTCGCCGCCTTTCACCGTATCGTAGAACAGGCGGTACGTGCTGTCGCCGTCGTTCTGGTAGTTCTTCGCGGCGTTGATACCACCCTGCGCCGCGATGCTGTGCGCACGGCGGGCGCTGTCCTGGAAGCAGAAGGCCTTCACATTATAGCCCATCTCCGCCAAGGAGGCAGCGGCGGCACCACCGGCCAGGCCCGTGCCCACCACGATGATGTCGATGCGGCGCTTGTTGGCCGGTGCTACGATGCGTATGTGGCCCTTGTGGTCGGTCCACTTCTTGTCGATGGGACCGGGAGGGATCTTGCTGTCGAGCTTGCTCATGGAATGCGATGCGTTCAAGGGATCACTTGATCCAACCGAGGAACATGGAAACGGGCATCAAGGCGAACACCAACGGAACGATGATGCTGAAAGCCGTTCCGGCGGCCGCGATGATGGGGTTGTACCGCTTGTGGTTGAGGCCCAGGCTCTGGAAGGCGCTCTTGAAGCCGTGTAGGAGGTGCCAGAACAAGCTGAAACAGCCAAGCACGTAGATCACCACAGCGGCGGGGTTCTGGAAGACCTCCACCATCACCGCGTAGAGGTTCTCGCGCCCTTCGGCGTCCACGCCATAATGGTGCAAGCCCGTAATGCGGCTCTTGACCCAGAAGTGCCAGAGGTGGATGATGAGGAAGAAGAGGATCAAGGTGCCGAGGATGCCCATGCTCGCACTATACCAGCTGCGGTTGGCGGAACCCTTCTCCATGGCGTACTTCACGGGACGGGCGGCCCGGTTCTGGCTCCACAGGATCAGGCCATCCACGATGTGGGCGATCAAGCCGATGAACAGCACCACCTCCATGGTGCGGATGATCGGGTTCTTGGCCATGAACTCGGCCCCTTGGTTGAATGCCACCCCTCCATCGTTGAAGAAGATGAAGGCGTTGAGCGTGCAGTGCACCACCAGGAAGCTGATAAGGAAAAGGCCCGTGAGGGCCATCCAGTACTTCTTGACGAGCGACGATCCGAAAAGTCCTTTACTGGCCATGCCGTTATAACAGCGAACAGCTGGTGTTCGTTCGGCGGCGAATTTACAGGGCGGCCCTTTGCCGGGGAAACGAACCATGAACCATCGCTTGTTTGGAATCGTTCTAACCGACCCGACGGCCGTCCCCCACCCTACCTGTCCGTTACCTCGAGGTAACCGGTTTCCCTTCTGTAACCCACGCCCCGTGAGGCTTTGGGCGATCCGAGCTTTGGGGCATGAAACGCACGAACATCATCTATTGGGTGGTTACCGCCCTGCTCGCCCTCCAGACCCTGGCCGCTGGGATCATGTATTTCACTAATCCCGAAGTGGCCCTCGGTTTCGGGCATCTGGGCTTCCCGGACTACCTCCGGCAGGAACTGGGCATCGCGAAGCTCATCGCGGCCTTGGCCGTCATCCTTCCCGTCGTACCGCTCCGCGTGAAGGAGTGGGCCTACGCCGGCTTGGCCATCACCTTCCTCTCCGCCTTCATCGCGCATACGGCCGTGGATGGTGTCTCCACCGCGGCGGCGCCGGTCGTCTCCTTGGCCCTCCTTGTGACCTCCTACATCTACCTCCACAAGCGCAACGCTGCGTCACCCATCGCCACTGCCTGACCCTCGTACTTTCGGGACACCATGCGCCAAAAAGCCACCGCCCCAACTCAGCCTCCTGGTCATAACGCGGCCGCCTGCGCCGGGGTACTCCTGTCCTTCCGCGACGCCATGGACACCATCGGTGGCAAGTGGAAGAGCCCCATCCTGCTGAGCCTCGGCTTCAAAGGCACCATGCGGTTCGGGGAGCTCCAGCGAATGCACCAGGGCATACCGGCGAAAACGCTGAGTAAGGAGCTGAAGGACCTGGAGCAGAACGGTCTGGTGAAAAGGACCGTCCTGGACACCATGCCCGTGACCGTGGAGTACGAGATCACCCCTTACGGTCGCACGTTGGAAAAGCTGCTTCTGGAACTGCGTACCTGGGGCGTCAGCCACCGCGAATACATCCGCACCGGCAATGTGCCGAAGAAGACCGCCAAGCGCGTGGCGAAGTCGGGGAAATTGGAGGTGGTGGGGTGATGTGAGAAGTGTGAGGTGTGCATGCGGAGGTGTGAAGGGTGAAAGGGCACCCATCTCCATCCGCAACAAGAACAGCTCACCTACGGGTCATCAGCCTTACTCCTGTGGGTAGGTCTTCTTGGTGATCGCGATCGACTTCTTGATCATCGCCTTCAGCACCTTCAGATCGATGTCGGCCAGCCTTTTCACATACAAGCATCCCTTGGTGGCTTTGTACTTGCCGAGCTTCGCCAGCATATCCGGTTCACTCTCGAACAGACCCGGGGAGAGGTAGAGCACCAGTTCCGGCTTCCGCGGACTGAAGGCCGCCAGGGGCGCGCTGCCCGAATGACCGCTGGCATAGGTGTAGTGGTAGGTGCCGAAACCGACGATGCTGGGCCCGTACATGTGCGGCTCTTCGCCCGTCAACTCTTGCATCAGGGCCATCAGTACGCGGCTGTCGTCGCGCATCTGCTCCTTGGGGTGCTTGTCGATGAAGGCGTGGACGTCAGCCTTCGTGGCAGTGGTCTTGTTGGGTTTTGGCATGGTGTGAAGATCAGCAGCGCGAGGGATCAAAGCAAGAGAGCCAAAGTGAAGGGAGGACTTCCAGCGAATGGCCCGCCCCGAGGCCGTCATGGCGAGGCTCAGCAATGCAAGGGGCACGCTCCAACACCAGAAAGGTGTGAAGTGTGATCGCGGTGGTCTAAGGTGTGAGGTGGCGCTACTTCACACTTCCCACTTCACACCTCACACCTCACACTTCGCTCCCCTACCTTCGCCCTATTCACCTGCGCCGAGGTTTCGGCGAATACCATGCGATACACTCCGCTCTCCGCATCCACCTACCGCGAGCACCGCAACCGCTTCCGCCAACATATGGAGAAAGGCGGCCTGGCCATCTTCCACAGCAACGACATCATGCCTACGAGCGCCGATGGTTCGATGCCCTTCAAGCAGGCCAGCGACATCTTCTACCTCACCGGTATCGATCAGGAGGAGACCGTGCTGTTGCTCTTCCCCGATGCGATGGATCCCCGCGACCGGGAGATCCTCTTCGTACGCGAGACGAATGAGCACATCGCGATATGGGAAGGTGCCAAGTTCACGCCGCAGGAAGCGACGGAGCTAAGCGGCATCACCACCGTGATGTGGACGAGCAGCTACGAGGCCACGATCAAGCGCCTGGTGCCCCAGTGCGAACACCTTTACCTGAACAGCAATGAGCATCTACGCCAAGGCAACGAGGTGGAGACACGCGAGGACCGCAAGAACAAGGAACTGCGCACACACTACCCACTCCACAGCGTGAAGCGTAGCGCACCGATCATGCACCGCATCCGCAGCCGCAAAACAGCGGAGGAAGTGGCGCAGATGCAACGGGCGATGGACATCACGGGCAAGGCCTTCGAACGCGTGTGTGGATTCGTGAAGCCCGGTGTGAAGGAGTACGAGATCGAAGCGGAGATCACGCATGAGTTCCTGCGCAACGGCTCGCGCGGGCATGCCTACACGCCCATCATCGCCAGCGGCTACAACGCCTGCGTGCTGCACTACATCACCAACGACCAGGTGTGCAACGACGGCGATGTGATCCTGATGGACTTCGGCTGTGAGTACGGCGGTTATGCCAGTGACCTCACGCGGTGCA
>DAOORM010000198.1:0-4628 GCA_035389265.1 Flavobacteriales bacterium
TACCCTACAGCACGTTACTTATCGAACCCGGTGGCGAGATCGCCATCACGGACGGAACCGGCCATTTCCTCTTCGGCATGGCGGATGGTTCGTACACCTTGGAGCAAACGGACCCCACCTTGATCACCGTCTGCCCAGCCGTACAACCTGTTCCCTTCACCGTGAACGGTGATGATCAGACGATCGATCTGGCCAATGGATCCACGGTGCCTTTAGACCTTTCCATCGACCTCGCTAGCGGTGTGTTCAGACCTGGATTCCAAACTTCCTATGCCGTGTACCTGCGCAACATCTCGCCGCAAATAAGCGGGCCATTGGCACTCACCGTGCAGTTGGACCCGACCTTGACCTTCCTTGCTGCAAGTGTGGCACCGACCTCCGTTGCCGGTCAAACACTCACCTGGAACCTGCCAGCGTTGGAGAGCTTCGCGATGCAGAACCTCTTCATAGACGTTCAAGTGCCCGTTGGCACACCACTTGGTCTTAGCCTGACCACGACCGCTGAGCTGTCCAACCTATTCGCAGAATCGACCTTGCTGAACAATACGGCCGTTGAACAAAACACAGTGGTGGGCAGTTATGACCCGAATGACAAACGCGCGGTAACCAGCTCGAGAGCCAGTGAAGACCTCTACTTCATCGACGCGGACGAATGGATCGACTACACCATCCGTTTCCAGAATACCGGCACCTTCCCTGCTGAGTTCGTGGTGATCACCGATACCATCGCTTCCGAGTTGGACATGCTCTCCTTCGAGCAAGGTGCGGCGTCCCATCCCTTCAGCGTTTCATTCAAACCCGGCCGTGTGATCGAGTGGCGCTTCGATGATATCCAACTACCGGATAGCGCCAGCGACGAACCGGGTAGCCATGGCCTGGTGAAGTTCAGGATGAAGCCCCGCCTGCCATTGGTCGCTGGCACAGTGATCGAGAACATCGCCAATATCTTCTTCGACTACAACGAACCGGTGATCACCGAGCCGAGCGTGTTGATGGCGGAGTTCAGCACGGGTCTCCTGCGAACGCCAACAACGGATCTACGACTATTCCCCAACCCGGCCACAAGCATCCTTCACATCGCAGATCCTACACTTTTCCAAGGCGCACTGGTTTGGAAGATCCAGAGCCTCGATGGGCGTGACGTACTCCTTGGGAAAAGCACGACTTCCGATGTTGGCATCGATGTATCGATGCTCGCATCGGGCACTTATCTTCTCGTCATCGATCACGATGAACGGAGGATGACCACACGATTCTCCTGTACGGGATCGTTCCGCTGAACCCTACAGCAAGAGGAGCTTTCCCTGAATGCCTCGTAAGTGTCTTCAGCGGGCACGATCAGCCGCGCTCGATGGCGCATACTAACGGATCTTAGCTTGCCCACCGTTGCCTTTGACGGGAGCTTTGAAGCTCCAACGTACACGGCATGTCGCACACTCTCCTCGTGGCCTTTTCGATCCTGACCGCGTTCGTGGCTCACGCTCAGGGAGTAGGAGGCATCAACAACCAGACCCCGGATGCCAGCGCGCTATTGGACCTGACCAGCACCGACCGTGGTCTCCTCGTGCCACGGATGACGGCCATACAGCGCAACGCCATACCGGTCCCTGCGCTCAGCTTGATGATCTTCAACACCGCCACGGCGCGCTTCGCGTGACATTCGTAGATGGCATCGTAACGCATGCCGCTTGATGAAACCCTAAATAGTCAGCGCTCAACCGCAAGCGACAGTTGGAGTGATATCCTGGACGTGCATGCGCTCACTGTAGTGAAGGCGCCGCCCGAACTAGCCGGTCTTTGCTACTGTGGACAGGAATGGGTGGCTTTGGCCAAGCGATGGACAAGTCGGCCGAGGCCTTTACCCTTAAGGGCGGTTCAGCCATGCTGACGTGACTTTCGTTCCTTTGTCCATCGTGCGACCCGAGTTCACCCCGAAACTCTTCACCCTTTGGAAAGCGGGTATTCCTCGGGCACAGCTCCGCGCTGATGTGATCTCGGGTGTGATCGTTGGCATCGTTGCGTTGCCGTTGGCCATCGCCTTCGCCATCGCATCCGGGGTGCCGCCCGATAAAGGACTGATCACGGCCATCGTCGCTGGTTTCGCCATTTCGGCCTTCGGGGGTAGTCGGGTGCAGATCGGCGGACCCACCGGTGCCTTCATCGTCATTGTATACGGCATTGTTCAACAGTACGGCATCGAGGGGCTGGTCATCGCCACCTTCATGGCGGGTGTCCTGCTTGTGCTGATGGGGCTGATGCGCGCAGGCAAGCTGCTGAAGTACTTCCCCCATACCCTCATCGTCGGGTTCACCGCAGGGATCGCGCTCATCATCCTGACCACCCAGGTGAAGGAACTCCTCGGCTTGCACATGGGTGCCCTTCCCAGTGGGGCGGTACAGCAATGGATGGCTTACGCGAGCGAGTTGCATAGCATCAACCCGTGGGCAGTGGCGCTGGCCGCATTGTCCATCGCCCTTGTGGTGTTCACTCCACGCGTCACCCGATACATCCCTGGTCCGTTGGCTGCGATCATCGCGTGTACGGCCTTGGCCTGGGGATTCGAACTTCCTGTGGAGACCATCGCCGGACGCTTCGGTGCCATTCCTCAAACACTACCTATCCCTCACTTTCCGCGCTTGGACTTGGCGACCGTACGTGAACTTATACAACCCGCAGTGGCGATCGCGTTGCTCGGTGCTATCGAATCGCTGCTGAGCGCGGTAGTAGCCGACGGCATGATCGGCGGTCGGCACCGCAGCGACATGGAACTGATCGCACAAGGCGGTGGCAACATGCTCTCCGCATTGTTCGGCGGTATACCGGCCACCGGTGCCATCGCGCGCACGGCCACCAACGTGAAGAATGGCGGCCGTACGCCGATCGCCGGCATGGTACACGCGATCACACTACTGGTCATCATGCTGTTGGCTGCTCCCCTGGCCGGCCGCATCCCACTCGCTGGTCTGGCTGGCATCTTGGTGGTGGTGGCGTACAACATGAGCGAGTGGCGCAGCTTCGTGAGCGCATTGAAAGGACACCGCTACGACGCGTTGGTACTGGTGGTCACCTTCCTGCTCACGGTGATCTTCGACCTGGTGCTCGCGATCGAGGTGGGCATGGTGTTGGCCGCTTTCCTCTTCATGAAACGCATGAGCGATATCACCGATCTGAAGCCCGTGTTGACCGAGGGTGGCGCGACGGAGGAAGGCGAAGTGGCCGTGCCGCCAGGTGTACGTGTGTTCGACGTGAGCGGACCGCTCTTCTTCGGCGCTGCGCAGAAATTCCAGGATGTGCTCTCGGAGATCAACGATCGCCAACGGGTCATCATCATCCGGCTGCGCCATGTGCCGATGGTCGATGCAACAGGGATGCACCGCATCGGGCACATCGTTCAGCAGTTGGAACGGCAGCGCAAGCAGGTGATCATCACCGATGTGGTTCCTAGCGTTGCGGGTGAACTACGCGCGCAACCCTGGTTCCGCGATGAACTACTTGCAACGAATGTGGAAGAGGCCTTGGGCAGGATCGGCGGCTAACGAACAGGCGCCAAAGCACCTCCGTTGCAATGCATGAACAGCAGTGACGCCGCTATCATGAGCTGGTCGGTCCTGGATATGGACCCTCCATACATCGTTGATCAATATCGGATACGGAACGGTACCAAGATCGAAGCATGCGCGGCCACCACCGATCCGTTCACGTGGGCCGGCACCCAAAGCGGCATGTTCCGCACCAAGCGTAAGGCTTCCTGGTGAAGTTCGGGATGGGGCTCGCCCTTGGGAACATGAACGTTGGTAAGGTGGCCATCGGGCCGTACAACGAACGCGACAAGCACCCTCCCCTCGGAGCCGATCTCCAGCGCCACTTCTGGATAGATGAGGTTCGTGTCCAAGTATGTGCTCAGGGCCTCGTTCCCTCCAGGAAAAACCGGTTGGAAGTCAACCACACGGCGGATACTGTCGGGAGCCCAAGTCATTGTATCCACACTCCCATGGCGTGTTGGATAATGCTCCCCGTTCAACCCATCGAACCGCGGATCTCCGCGCTGACGGTAGAGATCATCATACCATGTAGGAGGCCTTGTATCCCGCTCGAGGCCGGCCGTATCCGGCTTGATCACGTCGGGTACATGTTGGGCGGCCCCACAGAGCGGTCCCATCACGAACAGCGCGCAAATGATCTTTCCGGCCTCAAGCATGAGCTTCCCAGTTGGTGGTCTTCGACCTGTACACTTCAAGTTCGGTAAAGTTCGAACCAAATGCCGGTAGAGGTGTACGGGCCACCGATGAGATCGTCGATCATCTGCTTGCTTCTGCTGCCCTTGGGTCTTTTCGCCCAGCACTGCGGCTACGACTTCGTCGCCATCATCGTGGTGCACGCCCACCGCGCGAACAACCCCGCCTTGGAACCCCACCTGCGCATCACCCTGCTGGACACGAACAACCTGCCTGCCGTGATCAACGGGCAGGATTGGAACCGCTTCCGGCCCAACGATGGGCGCAGTGTACTTTACGACCGCGCCTGGCAGCCGCACTTCGAGCGGTACAGCGGTCAGGTGTTCCCCTTCGCTGATGACAACTACGTGTTGGTGGTCCCCTCCCACCTCGACTATACGGGCTATTCCATCC
>DAOORM010000199.1:0-4622 GCA_035389265.1 Flavobacteriales bacterium
CCACTGGTGCGCATCGTGCTTCACGATGACCTCCTCCGGTTATCGGCTTCGAGCGAGCTCCGCGAAGTGCGCATCTACGACATGGTGGGCGCGCTCGTGGTCTCCCGTGTGCTGAACACGCGTACGGCGAGCGTACCCATTGCCTCGCTGGCACCTGGTCCCTTCATCCTGCAGGCGGTCACTGCGGACGGTCGCGTTTCGGCACAACGTTTCACCAAGGCACAGTGACATGAGGACATTCGTTTGCGCACTGCTCGCGCTGCCCTTTTCCTTGAACGCGCAGGACACGCGCGGTGGCTGTTCCATCACCCTGCTCTCCGATCCGAGCACCTTGGGACAGGTCTGGTGCCTGGACCCACCCGTTGCCACCATCGAACCCATTGTGTGGCTGGTGCAGGGCACTGGCATACAAGTGAACTTCCTGCCGCCCGGGGTTAGCGCCTCGCTTTCCAACGATACGCTCACCATCTCCGGGACCATCACGTCCCAAGGGTTCCATAATGCACAGGTCACCACAAGTGAAGGCTGCAATTCCCAGAACATGGCCATGTACATGTCGGTGATCGTGGACCCCGGTTTCTCCTGCACAGTGGAGGGCTCCGATGTGATCCTGCATTGGCCGGGGATGAACGCGCCATTGGAGATCGGCGGCGAGCAGATCCTCCTCAGTTGCACCTCGGATGACGGCTTCGTCGACGTGCTGGACCTTCCGCTGCCGGGACCGGATTCCGTGGTATGGAGCGGACTGCCCATGAATACAGTATTGACCTTCGGCCTGTCCGGGTCCGGCCGGCCCTATTGCTTCCCTGGCTATTACGAGACCACGTGCACCATCACCTCCACCGATATCAGCGAGCACGAAGAGGGTGATCCACTGGTGCGCATCGTGCTTCACGATGACGTCCTCCGGCTAGCCGCTTCGAAGGAGTTGCACGACGTGCGCATCTACGACATGCTGGGTGCGTTGGTCTTGAGCCGCACGGTGCGATCCAACACGGCGAGCATTCCCATCGCATCCCTCGGCAGCGGTGCCTTCGTGCTGCGCGTGGTCGGTGCGGATGGCCGGGTCGTGGTGCAGCGCTTCGTGAAGAAGTGAGCGCTGGTCCTGACGGACGGACACCCGCTATTCTCGACCCACGGCCAACACAAGAGAGTTCGACTGGCAACTCGCCCCGGCCCCCAAGGGCCGCGTCCGCTTCCAAAGGCAATAACCATGGTCCCTCGCCGTTCGGGGACCATGATCATCCAAAGCACATGGCTGCGCGCACTCGCGCTCACCACCATCGCGTTGTTCGCACGGTCCCAGGCGATGAGCCAGACGAGTTCTTCAGGCGCCCAGCCGCAGGAAGGCCCGCGCGTTGTCGTTCGGGGCCTGATGAGCCAGGCGTCCCGTTTCGAGGCGGGGCTGCAGGTCGGGCCAAGCGTTGGTTGGCTACGCGGCAACAAAGCCATCGATGCCACCGATCCGATGCTGGGCCTATCGGTTGCCGCTACCCTGCGCTACGCCTTCTCGGAGCGTCTCGGCTTGCGGGCCGGGCTTGGCTACCAACAGAAGGGAACGCTTGTGGAAATGACCCTGACCGATGTCGAAGGGAATGTGCTTCGCGAGGTCAAGAGCCGGAATGAGATGGACTATGTGCTGATGCCCGTGTTGGTGCAAGCCTCCTTCGGGAACAAGGCGCGCCTCCTGGTCGGCGTCGGGCCATACGCCGGTGTGCTGCTGCGATCGCGACAGTCGTTCGGCGATGAGAGCGCCTTCCCGACGCAGGACAACACCGAAGACCTGGAGCAATGGGACATGGGCATAAGTGCCAGCCTTGGTGGAGCATTCCCATTGGGCGAAGCACTCAGCATTCAAACCGAGGTGAGGTACGACAAGGGCCTCACCAACATCAGCGCGTTGCCGGTGGTCGATGACGGCAGCATACGCACGAACGCGGTGTGCTTGCTGGTGGGCTGCAGTTACCGTTTCGGCAGCGCGCTCTAGCGGAGCGACATAGCCATCGGTCTATCTTCGACCCATGGCCAAGAAGAACGCCCTCGACTGGCAACTCGCCCCCGCCCCCGAGGGCAAGGACCACCTCCGTTCCACCATCCGTTAACTTCGGGCCATGGACTACCACGACCGCATCGTTATCGACCCCGATCGCCGCAGTGGCAAGCCGTGCATCAAAGGCACGCGGATGACCGTGACCGATGTGCTGGAGTATCTGGCTTCGGGAATGACGCACGCCGAGGTACTGAAGGACTTCCCCTACATCACCGAAGAGGACATCCGTGCTTGTCTTGCCTTCGCGGCCGACCGTGAACGCATGCTCCACACCATTCCACCTTCGGTGTGAAACTCTTGATCGACGAGAACCTGTCGCCCGCGCTGGCAGTGACCTGGCAGGAGTCCTTCCCCGGCACACAGCACGTATTCGATATCGGCATGGGGAACACCGATGACCCCGACATATGGGAACATGCAAAGGCCAATGGTTTCGCCATCATCACCAAGGATTCTGATTTCGAGCAACGCAGCTATCTGCTCGGCGCTCCACCCAAGGTGATCTGGTTGCGCGTTGGTAACCGCTCAACATCGTACGTGAACCTGCTCGTGCTCCAACATGTGCAACGCATCAACGAATTCCTGCTGGACCGAGAGAGCACACTGTTCATGATACCCTGACCGCGGTCGACCCATGGCCAAGAAGAACGCCCTCGACTGGCATCTCGCCCCCGCCCCCGAAGGCAAGGACTGCATCGCCTCGAAACAGCAGGCGAGCGCTATCGAAGGCAAGTGAAGTAAGATGGCCCATCCGTTCTTCCACGAGATCGACAAGTTCGAGGCATGGGCTAGGATAGTGCTTCGAGAGCCCCCGAAGATCAGCGCGGAATGGGAGACGGATTATCCGGATTGGGGTGCCATTGATGAGCATTTCAAGGATTTCATTCGTTCCGTTCCAACATCAACTTGGAGCACCGAAGTACGGAGCCGGTTGGATTACATCATTGCACGGGACATTGAGGATGGACGGCTCCTAGAAGCGCTACCCGATGATGCTTTAGCTCTTCTCGCGGAGCATGCGCTGATCTGCGGCGAGAAGAACACCAGGTGGCAGATGGCTCTCGCCCTGCCACGAATGGCCGATACGAATAGGGCCATTGAACTGATGGAACGCTATGCTGAGGATCCGGATGGAGAGGTTAAGAAGGTGGCTCTATGTGCGCTTGCCGCAGCTCGCGAAGGCCGAGTGGTGACCTATGAGGACCTCGTTCGACAGAACTTCCCCTCCTAACTTCGCTCGCCATGGCATCCACGACCAAGAAGATCGACTGGCAACTCGCCTCCGAGTCCAAGGAGCACCTTCGCTTCAGGAACTGATATGGCTTCAGTCGGCTTAACAATCGATAGAGTAAGCTCACTTCTTGCGGGGTCTCTCTTGGTTCTGGCATTGATCGCTGCTGTTGCAGATATGATCAGCTTCGGGTCCGACCCTTCGCTCTATGCTGATGTGCAACTCGTGAAAGAGAATGCCGATCTAATGGCCCAACCATATTTCCAGCGCTCATTGCTGATCTCCATGAGCATCGTAGCTCTACTTGCTGGTCTACTGTTTTGCATGGGCTCGAAGGCGAAGCCATGTGCGGTTTGGACCCGACGCGGGATCGCCGCATTCGTCATCGGTTGGATGATCCTCGGTTACACGCTATGGGCCAGAACCGGATTTGATCATTGAACTTTACCACATCTCTCAACATGGCAAAGAAGAACGCCCTCGACTGGACCCTCGCCCCCGCCCCCGAGTCCAAGGACCACGTCAAGATCAATGAGCAATACGAGCTCTTCATCAACGGCAAGTGGCAGAAGCCCAGGAGCGGCAAGTACTTCGACACCATCAACCCCGCCAACGAGCAGAAGCTCGCGCGCATCGCCGAGGCCGCTGAGGCCGATGTGGACGCCGCCGTGAAGGCCGCCCGCAAGGCCTACGACACCGTGTGGAGCAAGATGCCCGCGGCCGAACGCGCCAAGTACATCTACCGCATCGCGCGGCTGCTGCAGGAGAAGGCCCGCGAGTTCGCCGTCATCGAAAGCATGGACGGCGGCAAGGCCATCCGCGAAAGCCGCGACGTGGACGTGCCCCTCGCCGCCGCGCACTTCTTCTACTACGCCGGTTGGGCCGACAAGCTTGACTACGCCTTCCCCGGTAAGTCACCGAGCGCATTGGGCGTCGCCGGGCAGATCATCCCGTGGAACTTCCCGCTGCTCATGGCCGCGTGGAAGATCGCGCCCGCGCTGGCCTGCGGCAACACCGTGGTGCTGAAGCCGGCCGAGACCACACCGCTCACTTCCTTGCTGCTCGCCGAGCTCATCCAGGAAGCCGAACTGCCCGATGGCGTCGTCAACATCATCACCGGTGCGGGTGCCACGGGCGCGGCGCTCGTCAACCATCCGGGCATCGACAAGATCGCCTTCACCGGCAGCACCGGCGTGGGCAAGCTCATCCAGAAGAGCATCGCCGGCACCGGCAAGAAGGCCACGCTCGAGCTCGGCGGCAAGGCGGCCAACATCATCTTCGCCGATGCCACCATCGACCAGGCCGTCGAAGGCATCATCAACGGCATCTACTTCAACCAGG
>DAOORM010000200.1:0-4620 GCA_035389265.1 Flavobacteriales bacterium
CCTTCGCCAGGTCGGCCTCCAGCCGATCGAACACCGGTTCACCAAGCCCAAGCGGCACATCGCGCACCACGCAGGAAATGACACCACCGATCGAATCACCCTCTGCGCGCACCGCCTCGATCAACGCGGTCATGGGACCCACTGCCGCAGGATCCGCCGTGCGCACGGCGTTGTTCCAAACGGAATCGAGATCCAGTTGGGTGTAGGGCTTGCTCGTTGAAGTCGATCCAACTTGTTGCACATAGGCGTTCACGCGGATACCATGCGTGGAGAGCAATTGACGTGCGATGGCGCCCCCCACTACCCGCGCAGCCGTTTCACGCGCACTGCTCCGACCACCACCACGGTGATCACGGAGGCCGAACTTCTCCTCCCACGTCATGTCGGCGTGCCCCGGCCGGTAGATGTCCTTCAACGCCTCGTAGTCATTGCTCCGAGCATCGGTGTTGCGCAGCAGGAAGGCGATGGGCGTGCCCAAGGTGACCCCGTCCAAGATCCCGCTCAGGAACTCGACCTTGTCCGATTCGTTCCGCGCGGTACCCAAGGCCGTACTACCCGGCCTGCGGCGATCGAGTTCCACTTGCACGGCTTCAAGATCCAAGTGCAACCCGGCGGGGCATCCATCCAATACACCGCCGATGCCCACCCCGTGGCTCTCGCCGAAGGTGGTCAACCGGAAGATCTGGCCGAAGGAATTGCCGGGCATTAGGGGTGCCCGGCAAATGCCGAAGCAGGGTACAAAAGTAGGTCCGAGGTAGGCGTGAAGCCGTTGATGGAGGCACCATGGATCCACCAATGGATCGTTAGGAAGCGCTTCCTGAGGAAACCCGAACTTCCGGCCCACTTCCTTGGAACTTAGCTGAGAAATGGAACCGATGAATAACGCGCTCTCGCTGCTCTACTCGCACATCCGGCTTCAGCATTCCGCAGCATTTCTGGCATGGTTGGTCGCTGTGGTCACTGCCGTAGCGCCACTTCGAAGTGGTATAGAACTTTCCCATGATGCGGTCAACTACGTGGTGGCCGCCCAAGAGCTGGTGCAGCACGGCGACCTCATCGTATTCTCCAACTGGCCTTCAGGCACCATGGTTCCCGAGATCGAGCCCTTCACCGTGTATCCACCAGGCTACTCGTTCTTCCTCGCACCGTTCCTCATGGTGATCCAGGAACCGTTCGCAGCCGCAGCCACCGCGCATGCTTTCGCCATTGTGGCATTCTTCCTTGCCCTAGCATTCCTCTTCTATACGCTTGAACTGCACCCCCTACTGCGTATTGCGGGGTATACCACGATCACGCTGCTCGTGCCTTACCCGGTCAGCTTCGTCCACTTCTGGACCGAGCCGCTCTTCCTCGCCTGCACATTGTCCGGTGTTGGATGCTTGATCATGATCACGAAGTGTCATAAGCGACGCCTGTGGTGGGCTGCGGGAATGTGCTTCCTTCTGGCCAGCACGATCAAGTTCATCGGCGCGCTCAACGTGATATGGTTCGTGGCGCCAGTGTTGGTGGCTACAGGCCGAAGGCCACGCAAAGCGCTATTCGCGATCGTCGCCTGCCTACTCCCGATCATTTTGTGGTATGCTCGGAACATCCTAGTGTACGGAAGCCTGGATCGTTTCCATTGGAATGGCACACACCACTTGGACCAAACCTTGCTGCGGCCATTCTACCTCGTGACTCACGAGGTGCTCCGTATCGCTGGGTCCGTTGTGCCTTCGTATGGCTTGGCGGTATTGCTGATCCTCTTGCTGGGCTTACCGCTGGTGCGCTTGAACGGCACGTGGCGCCAACGCCTTTGTTCACCTCATACCATACTTGTCGGCGGTTTCTCCGCCCATTTCTTCGGGATCTGGATCCTATCGCTGGTCACCAACTTCAGTTTACTGGATGCTCGGCTGCTGTTGCCTTCCTTGACAGTGGGGATCATCGCCACGCTCAGCAGTGTCGATCGCTTGCTCAGAAGCGTACCGAAAGCACCGCGTTGGCACGTGCTTCGGATCGCCTTGATCTGCATGCCATTCCTATTCCTGTATAAGAGCCGATTCACCCAACGCCCGCCATTTCCGTTCAACGAGCGCACCTTCCGCATACCTTCTGAAGCCGCCGACTGGGAACTGATCCATGCCGCGGGTTTCGTTCATGGCTCCACGCACTTCTACTCGGACCGCGACCTGCGGCACCAACTTTTTGCGCGTATTCCGCAACGCATCCTATGGGATACGACCTTGATCACCAAAGGCAAGGCCATTGATGACCTGATGCGCGTAGGGCACAGGCCGTTCTTCGTCATGCATCGTGTCTCTGATGAGCTACGCGCTTTCGAACGCGGCATGGCAGATCAGGCTACGCCGCTCGTGCGCACGGAATTCCCGCATGCCGGGTTGGTCACCTTCACCGCTTTCGATACAGCCACCAACCGGTGAGTTGCGCTGATCGGCTTTCTTTGCCCCGGATGCGCCACCTGCTGATCACGAATGCCAAGGCCCTGGTGGGGATCCGCCCTGAGGGACAACGTTCGGTGCGTGGCCTGGCCATGGCCGAACTCCCGACCATCACCAATGCATGGCTGCTTGCTGAGAATGGGCGTATCACCTCGTTCGGTCCGATGGATCGCCTCCCAGGCATCACGGAGCGGAAGGGGTTGGAGGTGATCGACGCCTCGGGGCGCTACGTCCTTCCGGGCTGGTGCGATCCGCACACCCACACCGTGCATGCCGCGCCCCGCGAAGAGGAGTTCGTGGACAAGATCAATGGCCTCAGCTACCAGGAGATCGCTGCGCGCGGCGGTGGTATCCTGAACAGTGCGGCCAAGCTACGCGCGATGAGCGAGGACGAACTGTTCGCGAAAGCCGAGAGCAGACTGCGCACGATGATGCGGCAAGGCACAGTGGCCGTGGAGATCAAGAGCGGCTATGGGCTTACCGTGGAAAGCGAGTTGAAGATGTTGCGGGTGGCGAAACGCTTGAAGAGCGCACTGCCTTTGCGGATCAAGACCACCTTGCTCGCGGCACACGCACTTCCCGTTGAGTTCAAGGAGGATCGCTCCGCCTACATGGACCTGATCTTGAACGAGCTGCTGCCTCAGGTGGAAGCCGAAGGGCTGGCCGACTTCATCGATGTCTTCTGCGAAACGAACTACTTCACCGTTGCCGAGTTGGAACGCATCCTGGAAGCCGGTGCCATGAAGGGCATGCCCGGTAAGGTGCACGTGAACCAATTCACGAGCATCGGTGGCATCCAAGCCGCCATCAAGCACGAAGCACTGAGCGTGGACCACTTGGAGGTGATGACCGAGGCGGATATCGATGCGCTGGCTGACGCGCATTCCGCGATCGACAAGCATGCACCCATCCCCACCCTGCTTCCCTCCTGCTCCTTCTTCATCCGCATCCCGTATGGACCGGCCCGTGAGCTGATGCAGCGCGACATCCCCGTCGCCTTGGCCACGGACTTCAACCCCGGCACCACACCCAGCGGGAACATGAACTTCGTGCTCTCGCTCGCCTGCATACAAGCACGGATGCTGCCCGAAGAAGCCATCAACGCGATGACGCTGAACAGCGCGGCAGCCATGCAGCTGGCGGATGAACTTGGAAGCATCACCATAGGCAAGCGCGCCAGCCTGATCATCACGAAGGAGGTACCTTCGCTCGCGTATCTCCCTTACGCCTTCGGCAACGATCATATCGATACCGTCCTCATCGATGGAATTCCCGTCCGGCCCTGATCATCGGTCCTCCGAGGGCCCCCAGCCCACCTTCGTTCGCCCCCCAGGCCTTGAGTTCGCCATGGGTGTTTCGCTCTTCGGGGTGGTCATCATGGTCTTCTTCCTGATCCAGTCAAGTGTCTTCATCGGCGGGGTCCTGCGCCACTCGCCCGACCTGATGACCGAAGGGTTCTCGCTCGACCTGCTCTCCGACCCACGGATGGAGGAGCGCATGAACGACCTGGTGTTCAACGGCGACCTCGTGGCTCAAGAGGCCATCTGGAGCGGGGCCATCTGCACCTTGCTCATCATTGGGGCCGTGCGGCTGTGGAAACGTGGCCTAACCGCCCAGTTCCTTGGGCTACGCGCGGCCCATTGGAAACAGGTACTGCTCTGGCTGGGTGTCTTCATAGTGCTGGGTCTGGTGATCGAACTGCTCGCCTACCTCTCGCCGGCCTTCCGCACCGATTTCATGCAACAGGTGATCGGCAGCACCACCAACATGCTGTGGCTCATCCTCGGTGTGGGTATCGTGGCACCGGTCTTCGAGGAGTTCCTGGTGCGCGGCCTATTGTTCGGTTCCGTCCGCCACATGTTCGATGACAACATGTCCGTGGCCATCACCGCCGGTGTCTTCGCCCTCATGCATATGCAGTACGATCCGGCCGTGATGCTGCTGATCCTGCCCATGGGCGTGGTGCTCGGCTATGCACGCGCACGCAGCGGCTCCATCTGGGTGCCTATCCTACTGCACACCATGAACAACCTGGTGACCGTGCTGTTCCCCTAGCCTCCGGAACGCTCGACCTTGACCACTAGCTTTGCCGCCCGCACTCCGGTGCTGCACCCAATACCTCGCCCATGAACCGCCGTTTGATCGAATGCGTGCCCAACATCAGCGAGGGCCGCGACCG
>DAOORM010000201.1:0-4616 GCA_035389265.1 Flavobacteriales bacterium
CCTTACTAGACGCCCTTCCAGTAGTTGTTGAATGCAAACGTCTACAGCGTCCCCCTATTCTCCTGCTCCCTCCCGCTGCACAGCGGGACGATCGCCTCGAAAACCGCCTTGAAGTTGCCCTGACCATACTTAACCCGAATCCTACCTTTAGACCATGGCACCGCGCAAGATCCTAGCGAGCATCCTGCTCTGTATCGGCCTTCATGCCAGCGGCCAAGCTGGTGACAATGACTGTGTAGTCCAGTACTACCTCGGTAAGGTCAACGACGTTGGTACGTACACCATGCTCATGGACTGTGTCCCCTCGCTGAGCAACGAGGCCACGGTTTCTTTAGCTCCTGGCGAACAAGTGCGCATCACGCGCCATTGCCCCGGCTGTGTTTATTGCCCCGACTCCGAGGTGGGATTGGAACGGCGCGCGGGCACCGGACCCGGTCATGCGTCAATTGCGGTCCCCGTGTTGGATACCTTGCCTTTGTCGACCTCGGTAGGGACGGATATCGCGGAACCAGGATCCTACTACCTGCTCGGCATCGCCCCGAACGATGGACTCTCCTACTACGCAGCTTCCTTGCGGTTGATCATCCAAAGCATGGCAACAGGCGTGGACGAGGTTTTGATATCATCCTTCAATGCGTGGGCCGTTCCCGGTGGCGTCGCGCTCGAAAATGTACCTGCTGGAGTGCTCTCGGTGATGGACATTTCCGGGAAGTTGATCCACAACAGCCCCGTTGCTGCGGACAAGGGGATACAGACCATCGCACTTCAACAACTGCCTACCGGCAGTTACCTGATCACGGTCGTTTCCGATAAGGCTACCTTGAGAAGGCGGATAGTGATCGACTGACGACCGAACAGGCATTTCTGGGGCGCGGTGGGCGCTCCTTCCGTGAGTACATGTGACGTCTCGTTCAAGTCACATCGTCTCCAGTTGTGTCACCAGCGGAGCGACTTAGCTGATCTCTTCTGCCCTACAGCATGACGATCGCCTCGAACAGCACCTGATCGCCGCCGTTCAAAACAACTTCACCTCTCCCGCCACGATCGCCGACCAAGGCACCTGCTCGATACCCGGCGCCAGCATGCGCCGCTCCTCGGCCGTGTTCACCACCCACCCGCGCTTCAGGCCGAGGTCGCTCATGCATTGCTTCGATCAGGCCAAGCTGCGCGGGTCGATGGTCGTGCCCAGTTTGATCTCCACCGGCAACAGCTGGTTGCCATTGCGGATCAACAGATCCACCTCGGCAGCGGCCTGCGTGCGCCAGAAGAACACCTCGGGCCGAACAAGCGTAGGAAACTGTGAGGAAGTTGCCTTGTATTTCTGAAGTCCGACTTCAAATATGCAAGGCTACTTTGAAATGGTCAAAGCGTCCCCCTGTTCCGTCACCACGAGCGGCGCGAAGTGGCTGCTCCCGCTCGATCGTCTCGAACAGCGCCTTGAAGTTGCCACCCGATGGATCGGGACGAAGACGCTTGCCGAAGCTCTTGGCCCCTCACGCTATCACGGGACGAAGACGCTTTCTCGGGTGATCTAGAGGAACATAATGGGAAGGTCCACGACAACCTCCTGGAACGACGAAGGGCGCCCATTGGACGCCCTTCGCATGTGTGGTATCGCTTCCGCTCAGGGTGTATTGCGGTCCTGTTTACTTGACCGAGGTGGCGAACTGCGAGGCGACCACCTCGAAGGTGGCGAAGTAGGCCTGGGTCACCGGCATCTCCATCAACTCGCCGGCGATGGCCATGAACGCGGCCTGGTCGCGGTACACCGTCATACCCACGCTGAGGCGCTCGGTATCCGGCCCGCCCACCACGGCGAACTCGTAGCTCTCCAGCACGCCATCGCGCCCGTCCAGCATGTCCACGAAGGCTTTGCGCGTGCGGTCGAACGCGGCCTCTTGTCCGGAGCGGGTGCGCCGCACTGCGACCTCCAACACCTGGCCCTCGGTGCGCAGCACCTTGTCCAGCTCAAAAGGCTTGCCTTCGATCTGTTGCAGAAAGGCATAGGCCTTCAGGTCCATGGTGGCGGCGAACGCTCCGAAGGCCTGCTGAACTTCAGGCACCGACTGGATCTCGCCCACACGGGACATGGAAGGATACTGTGTCATGCCAATGAAAACGGGCCGTTCGTCGGGAGCGGGCAGTGCGTAGAAGGAACTGAACTCGCGGTCGTTGCTCACGCCATCCTGCTTGGTGAGCAACTGGATGAACTGTGCGCGGGCCTTTTCGAATGCCTCCTGTTCACCGTCCTTCACCATGCGGACGGCAAGCTCGAAGATGGGTTTTTCCTTCATTGGCGTTGTGTTATCCATTGTTGGAACGGACGCAAGCGCGATGGCTGCGGCCAGTCCGGTGATGATGAGTTGGTCCATGTGTATTCGACTTTGGTGGTTAAGGCAGGTTCTGGCAGCAGGCCCCTGGGTGGTCGATCAGGGAACGATGGTCATTTTGTCTTTTGGCTCAACAGGATCTCTCGTGACCACACTTCGTGATGCATGGTTGGATCACAGGGTGGAAGGCGACCCAGGTCCTGTACCTCCTTCGGAAAATTGACCTCGCAGATCGAATGGAGGTCGGTATCCGTGCGGCTTTCAGGGTCGATCGATCACCTTACTTGAGTACGGTGTTCAATGCGCCGAACTGAGTGGGCGGGTAGGCACCAAGGAACTCCGTCACCGCCGGGCTCCCCATGAAGTTCGCGTCCATGCCGATCGCCAACGCGGCCGCTTGATCATCGTACACGGTCATCCCCACCACGACGTTGTTGTTCAGTAAGCTCCGCCACTGGATCTCCTGAACAAAACCCGGCTGCTGGGCAAGCAGGGCCAGGAAGCTGTCGCGCTTGGTCATATAGTCGGTCGTATCGAAGTTGGAGTATGCGCTGATGTCGCGCACCGCGATCTCCAGGATCCGCCCTGAGCTCAAGGGAGCAACCGTGGAGAGGTCGATCGGTCCATACCCTGGGAGAGGTTGCATTACCTCGAAAGTGATCGGCGCGAAGGTCCCGAAGAACGTCGCCGCCTCGGGTAGCGCGATAAGCTGCTGGCTTAGTGTGCTGAAGGTGTTCAGGTCGGCATACTGGGTCATGCCGATGTAGATGCTGTCCAAGGGCAGTCCTGACGCCAGCAGGTCGAACGAGGGCTGGAACTCGCGGTCGTTGGAGGTGCCGGGTCGTGCCATTAGTTCCGCCACAAAGGCGTCACGTGCCGCTTCGAAATCAGCGACGTTCTGTCCCGGGTTCAATCTGCGGATGGCCAATTCGAAGACATCATCGTTGGTTTCGCTCTGGGTGCCGCCGCTCACATTCTGGGGCTCGTCATTCTCCTTTTTGCAGCTTACGAGGTAAAGGCTCGCAGCAAGCATGAAACTGGTCGCCGTTCGAAAGGTGGTCATGTTCTGTTCGTTGGTTTGGATCGACTGGTAGGGCGATGATGCAACCCCGACCGCCCTGTTTGGTAGAGCCGATCCAGGCTGTTCCGATCGCAGGGCAAAACAAGAGCCGGTGGCAGGGCCCTGATCGGTCGATCCGGAAGAATGACGGTCACTTTGTCGCCTGCTGGCGATAGGCGGCCGGTGAAAGGCCCATTTGCCGGCGGAAGGAGCGGGCAAAGTTGCTCGGATCGGTATATCCCAACTCATAAGCGATGGCGGCCACATCGACGTCCGAGAACAGGAGTGCCCTGCGTGCATGCATCATGCGGTGGTCCTCGATCAGCTGTTTGGCCGAACGGCCGAAATGCCGCTGCGCCAATTTGTGCAGATGGCCACGACTGATGCCGAGTTCTGCGGCGAAGGCACCTACGGTGTGCAGCTCGGTCAACTTGTTGGCCAGCAGGTAGCGGAATCGTTGGATGCGGGCATCGTTGATCGGGCCCGGGTCACGCTTGGTCCCTGCGGAATACACCCGTTGGAGCCGGACGAGCAGCAGCTGGAGCACAGCCCGCAGGAAGGGCTCGCTGTCGCCGGATGGGTTGCGCAGTTCCCCGTGGATCTCGTGCGCCAGCTCGGCACATGCCGTGAATACCTGCGTACCTGGATGTAGCGCAGGCGTCGTTCCCGGTTCGTGGAAGAAGCTGAACTTGTAGGTGAAGTGGGGCTCCTCGAACAAGATGTCCAGAAAGCCGGCCTCGAAGAAGATCCAGATAGCGCTATCGAGTGTGCTGCCGCTCAGGTCCACCAGCGCACCGGGGGTGATGGTGATGATCGTGCCGGGCCTGACCTTGACCCGATGTTCGCCTATGCGGATGGTGCCATTGCCGCGTTCGATGGTGCCGATCACATGGAAGTCCGGCACAGCCTTCATGATGCTGCTGTCGAAGGTGGACATGTCCGCCGCGTCGATCAGCAGCCCATTGCCATAGCGGTTGCGGTCGAATCTCAGTTTGCGCATGGAAGCTGCAGCGAACTTTCTCCGGACATGTGTAACGGATCCTTGCGGTGAGAGCAGCGGTATGTTAGAAGGGCGCCTTACTAGACGCCCTTCCAGTAGTTGTTGAATGCAAACGTCTACAGCGTACCCCTGTTCTCCTGCTCCCTTTCGATCGCCTCGAACAGCGCTTTAAAGTTGCCCTTGCCGAAGCTCTTCGCGCCCTTGCGCTGGATGATCTCGAAGAACA
>DAOORM010000202.1:0-4555 GCA_035389265.1 Flavobacteriales bacterium
CACAGGCATGAAGGTGAGGTTGGGTTTCGCTGTGGCGGCACACCTTGATCCAGAGATCCTGGTGGTGGACGAGGTGCTGGCGGTAGGCGATGCCGAGTTCCAACGCCGCTGCCTCGGCCGTATGCGTTCGGTGGCCGATTCCGGCCGCACCGTGCTCTTCGTGAGCCACAACATGTTCTCGGTGCAAAGCATGTGCTCGCGGGTGCTCTGGATGGAAGCGGGCGCGGTGAAACGCGATGGGGGAACGGCCAGCGTGATCGGTGAATACCTGGCACACAGCGCCACCCAGGCCCACGAACGTGTGTGGGCCAAGGAGGAGGCGCCTGGTACGCCAGAGGTCCGGTTGATGGCGGTGCGCGTTCAAGCGGATGGAACGGACGGTGCGTTCCGGATCACCCAAGGCTTGACCGTGGAACTGGTGCTGGAGAACATCGGTATACAGGATACGGACCTGAACATCCAGGTGATCGTACGCACGGAGGAGGAATTCGTCGCGTTCGTGTCGGACATGACCGAGTCCATCGGTGTCGGACTATGGACCGTTGGACCCAATGTGGTCCGCTGTTCGATCCCCGCGGACCTGCTCAACGATGGCGTTTACCGGGTCTCCATCCTCTTCCAACGCAAGGCTGCACGGCACTTCTTGGTGGAAGATGCCCTCACGTTCACCATGCAGGAAGGTCCCCGTCGCGGTGCCTGGTTCCAGAAATGGCAGGGTGCCGTACGCCCCAAACTCCAGTGGCTGCGATGAGCATGAAGGCCCTCCTGAAGGATCTCGTGCCACCGATCCTGTTGCGCTGGCGGCACAAGCGCGCGCAGGTTCCAGCCCAGGTACTTGTACCTCGTGTCCACAAGGTGGTCGGCGGTCCGTTACAGGGCCATGCGTTGTTGTTGGATACCACCCGGCCCGCGTTCTTGGAGATGGTGGAGGGGCGTTACGATGAGTACATCTTTTCCGCACTGCCGGAGCAGTTGGATGGTGGGCTCGTTCTGGATGTGGGCGCCCACATCGGCTACCACAGCCTTTGTTTCGCTGCACTCTACCCCACGTGCCAGGTCGTGGCCTTCGAGCCGAACCGGGCCAACCAGGAGCGCTTCAGGAAGAACCTTGAACTGTGTCCAACGTTGAGCGAACGAGTGCGGTTGATGGGAACTGCATTGGGCGACCGCGCGGGCATGGTCGAGTTCCGTGCTTCGGACCAGGTGGATGACCAGACCAGCTCGGGCGGTTATCTCGGAGCGGTAGCACCACCGTTGGATGCGGCCATCTACGAGCGCTCGGGATTCCAGCGCTCCCAGGTGGAGTTGAACGTGTTGGATAAACTGGCCTTACAGGATGGGTGGGAGCGGATCCGGTTGATCAAGATCGATGTGGAGGGTGCCGAACACCTGGTCATTGCCGGTGCGTTAGCAACCTTGGCCCGCTGGCGACCCATTCTCATGATCGAGATCCACTCCGCGGTCTGCATGCTCAAGGTGCTGGAATTCTTGCATCCGCTCCAGTACACGGTCGCGGTTCTGCACGAGGATCGGCCCGGCCGGTGTTTCATTCAAGCCTTGCCCAAGGTCTGATGGCTATATTTGGCGGCCTTGTGAACGGCTCTGCCGCTGCGTGTTCCGGAATGTCTGAAACCCTTGCCCGGCAAGGGGCTCATAGCTCTTCGGTGATCGCTTCGATCGGCGGTCGGTACCAAGGGTGAAGGCATGGCCGAGCAAGTTCCACCACGATCCGAAGCGACGGTCCCCACCGGACCATCGGTGACCCTCTACACTTCGGGATCCGCGCTGAGTTCGCCCGCTTTGCTCTTCCGCGCCATGCTGAAGGACCTTGCGGCCTCGCGCTCACTGGCCTGGCGCCTCGCCGTACGCGACATTAGTGCCCAATACCGGACATCCTACCTGGGTTATGTCTGGGCCTTCGCCACACCGCTGATCAGTACGGCCATCTGGATCTTCCTAAGCATGTCCGGCGTGGTGCGTGTAGCGGAAACGGGGATCCCCTATCCCGCTTATGTGTTCACAGGGACCATGCTTTGGCAGATGTTCACCGAGGCGTTGGCCAGCCCGCTCACACAGGTCAGTGCGGCCAAGAGCATGCTGGCCAAGCTCAATTTCCCGCGCGAATCGCTCATCCTGGCCGGCGCTTACAAGGTGCTGTTCTCCGCAGCCATCAAGCTCGTCGTCGTCGTTCCCATCATCTTCCTCTTCGGAGTACGTCCGGATTGGCACCTCGTTCTCGTACCCCTCGTGGTGCTGGTGATCATCCTGCTCGGGATCTCCATTGGCTTGCTGTTGGCCCCCATCGGCACCTTGTATGCCGATATCGGTCGCATGATCCCGTTGGTCACCCAACTCCTCATGTACCTCACCCCCGTGGTGTTCCCGATGCCGCTCTCCGGAGCCATGGCGCGCCTGTTCGCCCTGAATCCGACCACACCGCTCATCCTCACCGGACGCTCGTGGCTCACGGCCTCGGGCGGTGCGCAAGTCGAAGCGGTCCTCGTCCTCGGTGCGATCGGGGCGGGCCTCTTGCTAGTGGGTTGGGTCTTCTACCGGATCACCATGTCCGTGCTTGTTGAACGCATGAGTTCCTGAACATGGTCGGTGAAGTGCTCATCAAGGTGGACGGTGTCTCCAAGAAGTTCTGCAGGGACCTGCGGACCTCCTTGCGGTATGGGCTCTCGGACCTGGGCCGCGAGGTGATGGGGCGGGAGCGGAGCAAGGACCTTCGGAAGGATGAGTTCTGGGCGGTGCGCGACGTGAGCTTCGAACTGCGTCGCGGTGAGTGCCTGGGCCTCATCGGGCACAACGGTGCTGGCAAGACCACCTTGCTGCGCATGTTGAACGGCTTGATCAAACCCGATGCTGGGCGCATCGAGCTGCGTGGCCGCGTGGGCGCCTTGATCGCGCTTGGCGCCGGATTCAACCCGATCCTCAGCGGGCGAGAGAACGTGTATGTGAACGCCTCGGTGCTCGGGTTGACGAAAGCCCAGATCGATGCGCGGTTCGATGAGATCGTCGCCTTTGCGGAGATCGCCGACTTCATCGAAATGCCGTTGCAGAGCTACAGCTCGGGCATGGCCGCACGCCTTGGTTTCTCGGTGGCCATCGCCGTGGAGCCGGATATTCTTCTGGTGGACGAAGTGCTCGCCGTGGGCGATCATTCCTTCCGCCTGAAAGCACAACGGGCCATGCGGCAGGCCATGGCGCGTGGAACCTCCGTGGTGGTGGTGAGCCACAACCTGCATGACATCAGCGGAAATGCGACCCGTTGTCTGTGGTTGGAGAAGGGCGCCATCCGCATGGACAGCGATACCAGCACCGTGAGTTCGGAATACCTGCACGCGCAGACCAAACGGGCTGGAGGTGGCGAACGCGCCGTTTTTGAGTACAGCCCGAACCGCAAAGGCCATGTGGTGCTTTCGCGCGTCTCCGTGCCCGGTTCTTTTGAACACATCCGCAACCTCACGGTCTCCGACCTATCTCGACCGTTGGAGTTGGAACTCACCTACACGAGTTTGAACGCGTTGGATGATGAGGTGGTGCACGCCGTGAACCTGGTCACCGAAGGTGGCTCGTACATCGCTCGTGGCGCCATTACAGGCCACATGGTGGCGGAGTCCGGTGGTGGAATGATCGCTCGGTTGCGGGTGGACCTGCCGCAACTCCTTCCCGGCCGCTACTACTTGGAGCATTTCACGTGGCTGCCTGGCGGCGATATGCTGGAGGGGGTCACCGACCTGATCGGGATCGAGGTGCCCCCGGCCGTTTCCATGGAAAGGCTGAAGGCATCATCCACACCTTATTTCCTTGAAAAGATGACCGATAACCTCAAGGGGAGCATTCCGCTCGCGGTATCGGTCGATATCACCAAGACCGCATCATGAAGCTGTTGGTCATCGGATTGGATGGCGTCGATCGCCGGTTGATCGAGCATTTCGACATGCCCTTCCTGCAAGGACTGCTTGCCGAACACCAGGTACTGCCGCTCAAGGAGGACCTCTGGAGCCGAGGTTGGACCAAGATGTTGTCGGGCCTGCCTGGGACCGCCACGGGGGCCTTCTACGAGCAACCCGCGCTCAACGGAAAGCCGCAGTTCACACAGTCCTTCGGATCGAAGAACTACCCGCAGGGTGCTGGTAAGAAAGCACTGTGGGCCGAAGTGGATGCCTTGGGCAAACGCGCGGCGTGGTTGAACCTGCCCACCATGATGCCCGCTCCCGCACTGAACGGTGTGGTACTCGGTGGAGCGGGTGGCGGTTTCAGCCCTGAAGCCCGCATTCCGGCTGCTGCGTGCCATCCTCCGGACCTGCAGCGTATGATGATCAACGAAGGCATGATCTGGGAAACGCGCTTTGTGGTCTCCGGTATCCGCCATGCCGATCTTTTCTTCGAACGCTGTACCGAGGCCTTGTGGCGCAGGGTGCGGATCTACGTGGAGATGGTCAAACGCAACGGAGCGTTCGATCTAGGCTTCTTCGTGCAGAAGGAGCCCGTGGTGATCGCCAACATCTTCATGTATTCCATCGAGCAGTTGATGGCGAAGGGCAAAGCC
>DAOORM010000203.1:0-4534 GCA_035389265.1 Flavobacteriales bacterium
TGTAGGAGGCACGGTCAGCGCTTAGTGGTCCTATCCAGTACCACTTGGGGCAGCATACTTTGCTTCGCTCCTTCACGCACCCCGGCCCATAGGAAATTGAACAACGAACGGTCCTGACGTCGGTCCCAGGAATAGCTCGTCCATCCTTCTCCGTCCTTCTCACCGGTCCTTCCTCCCTTCACCACCGCGTTCATGATGCTGTTGAGCACCGGGTCCAGTACGTTCTCTTTTCCGCCTCTGCGATCCACGCGCAAACCATCGTAGCGCATCCAGCATTTCGCTGTCGCGCGGGCGTCATCACCTGTCATCCGTAGGATCAACGTATCCAAACGACCCTCCGGTGTGGCCACACCGGTGAGTGGGGCCAACACATCATTCAGCCTTGCGAAGCGCAGGTCGCCCACCATGGCCTCCACCATGATCCGGTCCGTGGTGTCGCCAACAGCACCGCGCAGTTCGAGTTGCACAGGTGTTCGATCGAACGCCCTAGCGGTCGCCCTCACGAGAAGCGTATCCCCAGCCACATGGCGCAGGTTCATCACGACCGCAGCGATGCTATCGAAAGGGATATGTGCATAGCCCCGCAAGGGTTCCACCCGCTCAAAGTAGCTGACATCCATGCCGTCCACCAGCACACTATCAAAGCCGGTGTTCAAGGGCAGCGCTCGAAGAAGCCGTGCTGGCAGCGGCTTGTGCTTGAACGGTGGGTCCGGCCTGTGTTTATCGCGAGCCACCTGCAGATCCGCTGAACTTATCCGAATGGAACGCGCACGCGCCACGCCTCGTCTACAGGAGCCAAGGTCGATACCCGCGATCGTGATCCGATCCACCGTTCCAGCGATGACATCGCGCTCCAGGGTCACGCGTTCAGCTAATTGCCGCACATCGGCCGGCCCGAAGTCGATCCCATCGATGGTTATCCGTGTCCCCCTCTCGGAAAGGGTGATCCGCTGCACGGACAACGTGGAATCTGCAAAAGGCGACACCAGAGATCCGACCAACAAGGCTTCTAGCGCTTCTGCGCGCACCACCGTATCGCCGAACTCGAACGAGCGACCTTCGAGCTTGAATTCTTGTGATCCGACGCTGATGGATTCGGGAAGCAGAACGGCGCTTCGTAGAAGCACGATATTCAACTCCGCCGCCCGCAACCCATGGAACTGCGAGTCCTTTGACCGAGTTGCCGTATCCGTGCTAAGCTGGACATCCAGATCCGTCCCATGGATCATCAAGCGGTCCATATCCACAACGCCATCCATGAACAAGTGGTGATAAGACAAACCTTGCACGACGAGTGAATCCAGTGTGCCGCTCAAGGCGGGCACTGATCCTTGTGGTTCGCCTCTTCGTTCCCACTTCAGATCAACGATGCGAATATCCCCGGTCAGCAAGCTGACACTGAGGGTGCTTCCATCCGGCTCTATCCAAGCTGAGCCACTGGCCGCTGCCGCAGCGTTGATCCGTTCACGCAACGTGTGATGCACCCAACGCAGCAGCAGCGCATGAAGCAGCACCACGGCGCCCCCCACGATGGTGAGTGCCACGGCCAACCGCTTCACGCGCCGCAGTACTGGTTTCGACATCCGCACAGGGTCAGAGCTTCGCCTTTCCGCCCGAAACTAGGCGGAAAACGATGGCCCCCACTGCGAGGATAAGCAGGATATGGATCAGATTACCCACCATGGCGCCGAAGCCGATGAAGCCGATCAGCCAACCGACGATGAGCAGCACGATGATGATGTTGACGAGGTTGTTCATGGGTTTGGTGTTTCCGCTCCCTGAACCATTCGTATGCCGATCGCTCAACGTGGTCATTTGGGGAAACACGTCGGGGTCCTGTGGGGTGTGCCTTCCCCGATCGGGGAACCGGCGTAGCGCTTGGCTTTCGCCTTGCGACCTGATCAGTCCAGCTTCAACACCGCCAAGAACGCCTCCTGCGGGATCTCCACGGAGCCCACGGAACGCATGCGCTTCTTCCCTTCCTTCTGCTTCTCCAGCAGCTTGCGCTTCCTGCTGATGTCACCACCGTAACACTTGGCGGTCACGTCCTTGCGGAGGGCCTTCACCGTTTCGCGGGCCACGATCTTGGCACCGATAGCGGCTTGGATGGGGATGTCGAACTGCTGGCGCGGCAAGAGCTCCTTCAGTTTGCTGCACATCTTCTTGCCCAGCTCGTGCGCGTGGTCGCGGTGGATGAGGGCACTTAGCGCATCGACCTTCTCCGCGTTCAGCAGGATATCGAGTTTGATCAGATCGCTCTCTTGGAAACCGATCGGGTGATAGTCGAAACTCGCATAACCGCGGGAGATGGATTTCAACTTATCGAAGAAATCGAACACCACTTCGCCAAGCGGAAGCTCGAAGCTCAATTCCACCCGGTCCGTGGTAAGGTAGTTCTGGCCGATGAGGTTGCCACGCTTCTCGATGCAAAGGGTCATGATGGCCCCGGTATACTCCGACTTGGTGATGATCTGGGCCTTGATGTACGGCTCCTCGATCTTGTCGATGTGCATCACCTCGGGCAGCTCGGTCGGGTTGTTCACGTTGATGACATCGCCATTGGTCTTGGTGACGATGTAACCCACGTTGGGAACGGTCGTGATGACCGTCATGTTGAACTCACGCTCCAACCGCTCCTGGATGATCTCCATATGCAGCAAGCCGAGAAAACCGCAACGGAAACCGAAGCCGAGCGCGGCACTGCTCTCTGGTGTCCACGTCAAGCTCGCATCGTTGAGCTTGAGCTTTTCCATGGCATCGCGCAGCTCCTCATACTCGTCGGTATCCACCGGGAAGATGCCTGCCCAAACCATGGGCTTCACATCCTCGAAGCCTTGGATGGCGGTCTCACACGGACGATCCACCTGCGTGATGGTGTCGCCCACCTTGACCTCGCTCGCGGTCTTGATGCCACTGATGATGTAGCCCACATCACCCGCGCTCAGTTTGTTCTGCGGCTTGAGGTCCATCTTCAACACACCCACCTCATCCGCGTTGTAGGAAACACCCGTGTTGAAGAACTTCACCCGGTCGCCCTTCTTGAGGCTGCCGTTGAGGATGCGGAAGTAGGCGATGATGCCGCGGAAGCTGTTGAAGACGCTGTCGAAGATGAGTGCCTGTAACGGAGCCGCAGGGTCGCCCTTCGGCGCAGGGATCCGGTGAACGATCTCCTCCAACACCTTGTCCACACCCAAGCCGGTCTTGCCACTGGCCGCCATGATCTCCTCGCGCTTGCAGCCCAGCAGGTCCACGATCTGGTCTTTCACCTCTTCGGGATTCGCAGAGGGCAGGTCCATCTTGTTGAGGATGGGGATGATCTCCAGATCATGCTCCAGGGCCAGGTAAAGGTTGCTGATGGTCTGCGCCTGGATGCCTTGGGTAGCGTCCACGATGAGCAGCGCCCCTTCGCACGCGGCGATGGAGCGGCTCACCTCGTAGCTGAAGTCCACGTGGCCGGGGGTGTCGATCAGGTTCAGCAGGTACTTCTTCCCGTTGAGGGAATAATCTATCTGGATGGCCTTGCTCTTGATGGTGATGCCGCGTTCACGCTCCAGGTCCATGTCGTCCAAGGCCTGATTCTGCATATCGCGGTCGGCGATGGTGCCGGTCATTTGCAACAGCCTGTCCGCCAGGGTGCTCTTGCCATGATCGATATGGGCGATGATGCAGAAATTGCGGATGTGGTCCATGGGGTCTTGGCAGGTGGTCGAGGCGCCTCGCGCGCTTGTGGAACCGGGTTCTCCGGAACGGAGGCGCGAAGGTAACCCAAGATCGGCGCCGGATCCGTGGTGCCGTACCTTTGGAAATGCCGAGCCGTTGGGGTTTCAGGCAACCTTGTGCATGCGGATCGCATCATCTACACGGATGACCATGACGGACGAACGGCTGGTGGAAGGCTGCTTGAAGGGGGATCCCTCGGCACAAAAGGCCTTGTACCAGCAGTACGCCAGGAAGATGATGAGCATCTGCATGCGCTACGCCCACAACCGCGACCAAGCACAGGACATCCTCCAGGATGGCTTCGTGAAGGTGTTCCAGAAGATGGACCACTACCGGGGCGACGGCCCCTTGGGCGGTTGGATCGCGCGCACCATGGTGAACACCGCCCTTGACCACATCCGCCGGAACAAGCCTTACGACCAAAGTTTGGACCTTTCTGATGCGGAACACCTGCACAGCGAGGATGAGCATGTGCTTTCGGGCATGAGCACGGACGAGTTGATGGCGCTGATCCAAGCCCTGCCGACGGGTTATCGAACGGTGTTCAACCTGTTCGTGATCGAAGGTTACCCGCATAAGGACATCGCCGACATGCTGGGTATATCGGAGAACACCTCCAAATCGCAATTCATGAAAGCGCGGGCTTACCTGCGCAAGCTGCTACCGAAAGAGGTGGTGGCGCAATTCGGACATGTCCATGAAGGATAGTGTGAACAACCTCTTCCAGCAGCGTTTCCAGGGCCATGAGGCACCGGTGGACGCGGGTGTGTGGGAGGGTATCCAGCAGCAATTGGCTGCCACGGCTCCCGCGGCT
>DAOORM010000204.1:0-4527 GCA_035389265.1 Flavobacteriales bacterium
AGTTGGGGAGGCGTGGGCCATGCTGAACTGCGGAACGTCAGCCTTGCCCGGCCACGGCCTTGCGCAAGGCCCGGCCGAAGCGCCACACGTCCTCGAAGTTGTTGTACAACGGCACGGGCGCCATCCGCAAGACATCGGGTTCACGCCAATCGCAGAAAACCCCTTCTTCGGATAGCCGCTTGAAGATGGAACGGCCATCACCGGATACGATGATGGAAAGCTGCGCACCGCTCTGTGCCGGGTCTTTCGGAGTGATGATGGTGAACCGATCACCATGCTCAGCGGAAACCCCTTCGATGATCCAACGCAGGTAGCCGCTGAGCTGGATGCTCTTCGCGCGAAGCCGCTCCATGCCGGCCCGATCGAACTGCTCCAGGGCTACGCGATGGATGGCCATGGTGAAGACCGGCGCATTACTCACTTGCCACGCTTCGGCCGTGGGCATGGGTTTGAACTCCCCCTCCATCTTGAAGCGTTCCTTCTTGTCGTGGCCCCACCACCCCGCGAACCGTGGCATGTCCTGACCGAGGTGGCGTTGATGCACGAAGGCACCCGCGACCGCTCCAGGTCCACTGTTCAGGTACTTGTAACTGCACCAACAGGCGAAGTCCGCGCCGGATTCGTGCAATCCAAGGTGCAGGTTGCCCGCCGCATGGGCCAGATCGAAACCGGCATAGGCACCTACCCGATGGGCGGCTGCCGTGATACCCGCGATATCGAAAGCCTGACCGGTCAGGAAGTTCACACCGCCGAAGCAGACCAAGGCGAGTTCGTCGCCCAGTTCCTCGATGCGCGCGATGATGTCCTCGTGCCGGATGGTGTGCTCTCCAGCGCGCGGCCGCATCTCAACGAGGCAAGTATCGGGATCCAGTCCATGGAACTGGATCTGCGAGGCGAAGGCATAGGTGTCACTCGGGAACGGGCGCTGCTCGGTGAGGATCTTCACGCGCTTCCCTTTCGGACGGTAGAAGGAAACGAGCAGGAAATGGAGATTGCTCGTCAGCTGGTTCATCACCACCACTTCATCTTCCAATGCTCCCACCAACCGCGCGGTGCTGGCCGTGAGCTCCTCGTGGTAACTGTACCACGGATGCTTCGCTGCGAAATGCCCTTCCACACCGAAGGTCGCCCAATCGTCGAGCTCTTGCTTCAAGGCTGCATGGGCCCCCTTGGGCTGCAGACCTAACGAATTGCCAGTGAAATAGACCACGGGACCAGCGCCATGTGCCGGAAAGAGGAACTCGTCGCGGAACGCACGTAGGGGGTCCTGCGCATCCAGGTGTTGGGCGAAGGAAAGGGTGTTCTCGAATGTCATGACGAACTACTCGTAATCGAGGTTCGGATTGATGATGAGTTGACGCACCGCGAGGCCTACAGCCACACCAGCGAATGCGGAAAGCAATGTTCGGATCACCCGTTTGGAGCGGCCAACGCGGGCATAACCCGTGGCGTAGTACTCATCGCCTTCCATCACCGGGTCCGATATCGAGCCCGGTGTCACGTGCACGCGTGGTAGCGCCATCAAACCCGCTGTGATGGGCGGTACGAATAAGCTGTTCATCTCCCAGTTCAGCCCGATCACGAGACCGGCGCCCGTGGCGAAGGCGCCCACCATGGGCCAAATGGGCTTATAGCCTTTCCGGGCGTCCTGCTCTCCCTTCAGGAACCACCGCATCTGCTGGATGGTGAGGTCGTTACCGAAGACAGTATCGTAGAAATACCAGATGCGCTCACGCCCCAAGCTATCCGTAACGGAGAAGACCTCTTCCGTGGGTTCGGCGCGCTCGCGCAGGGTTCCATTCTTGCGCAACTGCAAATAGCGCACCTCCAGTGTGCTTTGGCCCAGCACCTTGCCTTCGATCGTTTCGCCGTTCATCAAGAGGATGCGGTCCTGTGCATCTGCGCGTGCGACCGCGGTCAGGAGCAGGAGGAACAAGGCAACGCGGCAGATGGTTCGCATCGGTAGGGTAGGCTGCCAAAGATAGACCTTGGGTCGGTGGCGAAGTGGACCATCCACCGCCCATGCACATACCGGGTGGCCGGATATGGCCAAGTATATTTGCGCGCCTATTCCGGCACACCATCCCATGTCATCCGTCACCTACCAGGAGCGCCACATCGGTCCCAACCACCACGAGACCGCCGCCATGCTCAAGGCCATCGGCGTAAGCAGCCTCGATGAACTGATCGATCGCACCGTGCCGAAGGGCATCCGCCGCGAGAAGCTGGATGTGGGCCCGGCGATGACCGAACGCGAACACCTGGACAACATGCGCGCCCTGGGTGCGAAGAACAAGGTGTTCCGCAGCTACCTCGGCCTTGGCTTCAGCGGCACCATTCTCCCTCCGCCCATCCAACGCAACATCTTCGAGAATCCCGGATGGTACACGGCCTACACGCCTTACCAGGCTGAGATCTCGCAAGGGCGATTGGAAGCTCTGTTGAACTTCCAGACGATGTGCAGCGACCTGACCGGTCTGCCGATCGCGAACGCCAGCCTGCTCGACGAGGCCACCGCCATCTCCGAAGCCATGCACATGTTGCACGCGGCACGGCCCAAGGAGCTCGGCGAAGCCAACAAATTCTTCGCCGACAAGGGCCTCTATCCGCAGAACATCGATGTCCTGCGCACGCGTTGCGCACCCATCGGTGTGGAGCTGGTGGTGGGCGATGTGAAGGACTTCGATCCGGCGGACGGTTACTTCGGTCTTGCGCTGCAGTACCCGGCCATCGATGGCAGCGTGAACGACTATCGCGGCATCGTGAGCAAAGCGAAGGCGGCTGGAGTCCGCACAGCGGTATGTGCAGACCTCCTTTCCTTGGTGCTGCTGACCCCTCCTGGTGAATGGGGTGCCGATGTGGTGGTGGGCAACAGTCAGCGATTCGGAGTACCCCTGGGCTACGGTGGGCCGCACGCCGCGTTCTTCTGCACCACGGAGGAATACAAGCGTCTATTGCCCGGCCGCATCATCGGCGTGAGCCAGGACCGTCGCGGCAAACAAGGACTTCGCATGGCCCTGCAAACGCGGGAACAGCACATCCGCCGCGACAAAGCCACCAGCAACATCTGCACAGCGCAAGCCCTGCTCGCCGTGATGGCCGGCATGTACGCCGTGTACCACGGTCCGGAAGGATTGAAGCGCATCGCCCGGGATGTCCATGCCCATACCCGCAGCGCTGCGGAAGCGGCGAAGTCGCTCGGTTACACGGTGCGGAACGGAAGCTTTTTCGATACCATCACGCTCGAAGGTGTGAAGGACATGAAGGCCGTGAAGAGCGCTGCCGAGAAGCGCGGCATCAACCTCCGCTACACCGGCGATGCGGTGAGCATCGCCTTCGACGAGACGGTGCGCACCAGCGATGTGAACGATGTGGTGGCCGCATTGGCGGAAGCCCTGGGTGCGAAGGCTCCAGCGGTGGCCCACAGCAGCGACACCTTGGCCGTGCCCGCTGAACTGCAGCGGAAGAGTGGATACCTCACCCACCCCGTCTTCAACGCGCACCACACGGAGCTCGAACTCCAGCGCTACATCAAGCGGCTTGAGAACAAGGATTTCAGTTTGATGCATGGCATGATCCCACTGGGTTCTTGCACCATGAAATTGAACGCGGCGAGCACCTTGCTGCCGTTGACCTGGCCGGAGTGGGGCAGCCTGCACCCCTTCGCACCCGTGGAACAGACCGAAGGCTATCAAGAGGTGTTCCGCCAGTTGAGCGATGCGTTGGCCAAAGCCACCGGCTTCACGGCGGTGAGCCTGCAACCCAACAGCGGTGCACAAGGCGAGTACGCCGGTCTGCTCGTCATCCGAGCCTATCACGAAGCACGCGGCGATCAAAAGCGCACGGTGGCCTTGATCCCCAGCAGCGCGCACGGCACCAACCCGGCGAGCGCGGTGATGGCCGGCATGCAGGTGGTGGTGGTGAAGGCCGATGCCGAAGGGCACGTGGATGTGGCCGACTTGAAAGCCAAGGCCGAACAGTACAAGGACACTTTGAGCTGCCTGATGGTGACCTACCCCAGCACGCACGGTGTGTACGAGGAGAGCATCAAGGAGGTCACGAGCACGATCCACGCGAACGGTGGCTTGGTGTACATGGATGGCGCCAACATGAACGCCCAAGTGGGGCTGACCAGCCCCGGCGACATCGGTGCTGACGTTTGCCACCTGAACTTGCACAAGACCTTTGCCATACCGCATGGCGGTGGCGGCCCTGGCATGGGCCCCATCTGTGTGAACGATAAATTGAAGCCCTTCCTCCCCGGCCACCCACTGATCAAGACCGGTGGCGAACACGCGGTGCCTGCCGTGAGCAGCGCGCCCTGGGGCAGTGCAAAACCCGACCCCCGCAGTGCTTGGTCCACCAGCGACACCATCGCCGTCACCACCTGGGGCGGCGTGTAGTAGGAGCCGGTGGCTTTGCGCAGTTCGTTGTCGTAGGTTTCGAGAAAGTCTTCGTAGAAGTACAGCCAGGCGTCGGTCTTGCCCTTGCTGATCTTGGCCCAGTTGACGGCGTCCAGCACGCGCT
>DAOORM010000205.1:0-4520 GCA_035389265.1 Flavobacteriales bacterium
GCTTGCCGAAGCGCCCATAGCCGAGGTTGGGCCAGTAGCTGATGCCGCCGTCGTGTATCTGCACGATATCCGCCAGACCATCGCCGCTCATGTCCGCCGTGCGGATGCGCGGGTCGCCGAAGTTCACGTTCGGGAAATCGTCCAGCCCGGCCTTGTTAATGAAGCGTGCCTCGCTCCAGCCGATGGCCCTGCTCTCGAACTGCAAGCCGCCCGCCGTCGCGCCGACGCTTTGGCCGGCACTGTCGAAGTTGCGGTTGGTGTCCAGCAACGGACTGTTCTGGAAGTAGCAGATGAAGCGGTCGGCGTTGATGAGCACATCGGTGCGGCCGTCGCCGCTGAGGTCGATGAACTGGGCCTGCGCGCTTTGGAGGTTGACCGGTGGCCGCGTGTCGTATTTGCGGAAGCTGTCGGTATCCCACTCGCCATCGTGGTTCAAGCTGTAGTACCCCGCGAAGTTGGCAGCGTTCATCACCAGGTCCACCCGGCCGTCGCCGTCGGCGTCCATCAGTTGCACGGCCTCGCTGCCCAAGGCCAGGCCGGTGGGCGCATTGCGCATGGTGCGCGGCAACGCGAACTCGCCATCGCCTTTGTTGGTCCAATAGCGGATGGGCTGTCCGGCGCTCATCTGCACCAGGTCCGGCAGCCCGTTCCCGGTGAGGTCCACCAGGTCCATGTCCGGGTGGTTCAGCCCCAGCGCGGGCAGGTGCTCGCCTTTGATGGCGCGCAGGTCGCGCTTGGTGATGTCGAAGTCCTGATACTCGAACTCCACAGGCGGCAGGCTTTCCGTGGCTTCGCCGTCGTGGCCGGTCACCTGCACCTGCGCCAATTGGCTCACCTTGTTGTGCGCGGCGTGGCCGAGCTCGTCGCGGTAGGTGAGCGCGTAGGTCTTCACCGGCACCGTGTTCGTGTTGGTACCGCTCGGTGTATGGCCGGCCGGCATATCCGCATCCAGCGGGTGGGTGAAGGTGCGTATGCGGGTACAACGCCGGGTGGTGCGGATCTCGAAGCCCTGGCGGTATTCGCTATGCGGGTCGGGCCGTGTGGTGTATTCCAGTTCCACCGAGCACAGGTAGCGCCTCAGCGTCTCGTGCGGATAGTCCATGTACTGGATCCGCTTCACGTACAGTTGCGCAAAGGCGTAGGGGGCCAGTACCACCTCCCGTTCGTAGGTGTAGCGCACATCGCTACCGAAGGGGTCCACGGTGCGGTGGATGCTCCATTGCGCAATGTGCCTCGGGTTCTCCGGATCGTACAGCGTGGTGTTGTCCGCGCCGATCGCATCCGGGTTGCCGTACCAGGTCACCATGCCATCCTTGGTGCGCACTTCCCAGTAGTCGCGGCCATCGCTCCATTTGTGATGGATGATGCGCGCGAAGAGGCCCTCGGTGCGCGGTTGGTAGCGCATCCAGGTGTGTGCGACAGCTTCCACCACCTCCTGGCCCCGTTCCACCGGGATCAGATCTTCGGCTCCGCTTAGCACGAACACATCCTTTTCGTCATCGTAACGCGGGATGCCCAAATTGGTCTTCCGCATGATACCAGGCAGGCTCATGTTCCAGCCCAGACCGAAGGGCCCATTGCCGCTGCCGGTGCTGTAACCCAGCGTGAGGCTCGGCTGCAGTCCGCTACGCCCCGGTGGCACCGCGATGGGTACACTGAAGTTGCCTGTACCCGTGAACAGGTCCGGTGAAAAGGTCTCCCCCATACCCGCGATGGCACCGCCCCCCTTGGGGAGGGAGATGATGTTGGAGCCAGCGGCCGACTTCTGTTCCTGCGACATGGGGTATCTAGTTCACGAACGTTAAGGGCAAATACGATAACTGGGCATGCAAGAGGCTACCTGCGGCTGAGCAACTCAAGGCAGGGTATACTTGGCGCCGTCGCCGGTGTAGCGGATCACGAGGTAGATATCCTCCACCTCATCATTGTCGAAGTGGGCGCGGGCTGGAGTGGAATCTTCTGAAACCGCGAACGACCATAGCTCCACGACCGGTCTGCCAACAATGGTAGAACTTCCGAATTGGCCGGAAGTGACCAAGTTCTGTTGAGGTTGAACGGTGAACCCGTCCATATTCCCCAGACCCACCTCCATTTCTCCGTTGAATTCCGCCTCATCGTCCTTCATGACCACGTAAAGACTAAGGCCACTCACTTTCGCTTGCTTCACGTGTGGAGCCAGGTCGCGCTGGTTAAGGTTGAAGGTGACCCGATATGGCGTCGCGCTCTGCAAGGTATTGTGCAGATCGAACCACTGGTCGGGCAGGTTGTTCTTGAAGCTGATGGCTAGCGCACCTTCTGCCGCTTCCTGGTTCAATTGGTTGGCCAGCGCAGTGCGGCGGTTGCCGTCGCTCAGGGCTTCGTACTCGATGTTGAAGAGCACATCGGCAAGCGAAGCATAGTCGAAGGGATTGGCCGCTTTGTCCATGCGGAACTCCCACAAGGTCTCCACACCCGAGCCCTCGAAGGGGTTGAGGAATTCGCCTTCGGGTAGCATAGCGAAAACACCACTATCTCCCACTCCACTGCTGAGGGCGATCTCATCGGGGTAACGCTTTATGGTTTGCTCCTGGAAGAAGACACCACCGGTGAAGACCCTTGACGTACCTCCATTGGACAAGGTGGCACGAATACCTCTCGTGGGCGGCACCAAGGCGATGACCGTAACGCTCACCTTTTTGATCAAGCGCAGGTAGTGGCCCGGATAGTCGCGGTCGAAATGGTCGTGGGTGGTGTAGAAGCTGGCGATCCCTTGGGCCCGTAAGCGGATGAGCTGCTCCGGGGCCAGCTCGCTCAGCGAGAAGGTCTTGCTCAGCTGCCGTTTGGGGCTGTTGGTGCTGAAGGCAGCCTGGTCCAGTTGGGTCAAGTCGCGGAGCAGGCGCGTGCTGCCGGTGAGGCCACGACGGTCGGTACTACCGCCACCGCCCAGATCGGTGCCCAGCTGGTTGGGATCCATCTGCCAATAGTCGCTGCGGATGAACGGCGGGAAGTCGATGTTCCGTTCGAAGATCAACTGCCGCTCGGCCATAAGGGCCACTGCCGTAGCTTCCTGCAGGAACCACGCGTACACATCTTCCAACACGCCGCTCATCCATTCGTAGAGCTCGGCATTGGTGAACTTGTTGCGCAAGAAGTCCAGGGTGGCCTTCGCATGGTCGTTCTGCAACACGGCGATCTCGCGCTCCTGGCCTACGATGCGTACCCGGTCGTTGGCGAGTTTGATCTGTTGGTCGCCGATCTGTTCGTCCTTGCGGGCCAGCGTGAGTTGGAACTCCCATTCTTGTTTGCGGCGCTCGAAGGAGGCTCGAATTGAGGCGTTCTGAACAACAGCTGTCAACCCGTACACCCCAAGCTGTGCAGCTTGCTGGGTAACCAAAGCAGCAAAGCCCGGTATTGCGGCCGCAGTAGCCAATGATAATCCAGCAATCGAACTACCTGCAGCTGCACTTGCGAGTTGGGAACTTCGATACAGTGTTTCTGCGACTTGCGCCGCAGATTGCAGGGTTGCTAAGAGATAGTTATAACCGAATAGGTCTAGTTCAATCTGAAGTAGTCCTTGATCAACCATGGATTGTAATCCGTTGATCTGAAGCCTAGCTCGTTCCTTCTGCAATTCTGCGAGTTCCACACCGTCTTCAGCCTCTCTCACTCTCAAATTCTGCAGCTTAATGTTGGCTTTACTTGTCGCCACATCCTGCTCAGCCCTAAGCTCCGCATAGCGTTCGGCATCCAACTTCTCTAATGCCCCCAAAAAAGCGGCTTCCACTTGCTGTGCCATGGCCACCAGCTGTCGCGCACGTTCCACCAAGAACCGATAGCGGTAGGGGCTGGGGAGACCAGGGCGTTGGGAGGGAATATTGATGCTACCCCCCGCCGCACCGATCACTTGAATACCGGTCATGGTGTCGGTAGGCGCGGCGAAGGGATCGAGTTCCCGCACCATGCCCGCGATGTTCCTGCAGTTGCGGATCTTGAAAAGTTCCACTTCGGCCTTTAAGACCAACGCATACACCACCGGATTGGGGACCACACAGAAAGCCAGTGCGGTTCCAGAGAGGTAGATGGCGCTGAACGGGTCGTTGAGGTAGAAGCTGTCTGACGGTGCATCAATAGACTGCGTCCGTGTAGTCTCCAACAAGGTCGGCGTCAAATACTCCCGGTCGTATTCGGTTTCGAACGGAAGCGGAGCCGTATCCAGCCGCAAGAAATCCAACTCCTGCGTACTCAGGAACGAAGTCGTCCGGCCCGTTACCAGTTCCATGGTATGGTCGAACGCCGCGGAAACGGTACGCGACAAAGCCGTGTAGGCCAGGTCGACATTCGCACCGGCCGAACCAGCCGTTGAGGATATGCTGAGCGTATCCTGTACTACCTCCAGTGCGGTTTCCAAGGTCGGGGTGGGTGAGGCGGTCAACCCCGCGTCGATGAGGGCATTCACCGCGGCGAGGCGATCTCCCCAGGACCCAGCAGCTTCCATGGCGTCGCTGATATCCTCGAGCAGGTCCTGATAGCCAGCCTTGCCT
>DAOORM010000206.1:0-4509 GCA_035389265.1 Flavobacteriales bacterium
GGGCTGGGGCTGCCTCTTCGCTGCATTGGACAGCCTGACGGACAACGATCTTGAACGCATCATCTACATCCGCAACGAAGGTCACACAGTGCTCGAGGCGATCAATAGGCAGCTTGCCCATTATCCTTACCATGTGGGGCAGATCGTGCACATCGGCAAGGCCTTGCGGGCGCAGGAATGGAAGAGCCTGTCCATTCCGCGCGGAACTTCCGCCCTTTTCAATGCGGAGAAATTCAGCGAGCCGGAACATCGCGGCCATTTCACGGACGGAGTGCTTATGCATGTGCACACCTTGCCACGGTTGAAGCAGGAGCTACAGGTCGCACATGATGGTCTTTGGGCGATCATCAACGACCTTGATGCTGGTACACTTGAACGGAGTGACCCGGGCAGGTGGAATGCGCTACAACACATGATCCACATCCACCTTGGTGTGAAGGCCATGGCCAGCTATCTCGCCCTGCCGAAGGAGCTCATCAAGGAGAAGTTCGGCCGCCTGGACCGCTCCAGCATGGGCATGGAAGCGCTCACGAAGAAGTATGGTGACCGCCTCGCACAGGGCGTAGTACCCCCAGACCGCTTCACACCTGCGCCAGTGCGGGCGGAGGAGCGCGCGAAGATGGTTACGGACGGTCGGGTCGCCTTGGAAGGCATGATCAGAGCCTTGACTGGATGGACCGAAGCGGATCTGGACGGTTACATGTGCCCCCATCCGGCCATGGGCCCGCTCACCACACGTGAAATGGTGATGTTCACCGTCCTGCATGCGGAACATCACACGCGTTCCGTGAGGCGTGTGGCCGACCTTTCATGAGCCCGGACGTGCGGTAGAACAGCTCATCTCCAGGATGGGTCGGTTCAGGTTCTTCTTTGTTGTTATATACATTCAACCAAAAGGTAGAATATATTTGTCCCCATGAACGCCACCAATTACCAACACCGCTTCACCACGCAGGCCACGCCGGAGCAGGTCTTCGAAGCTGTTACGCATGTCAGCGACTGGTGGACCGTCAACACAGAGGGTATGAGCCGATCGGTCGGCGATGAGTTCACGGTGCAGTTCGGCGATGTCCACCTGACCAAGCAGCGCGTCACGGAAGTCGTCCCGGGCGAACGCATCGTTTGGCTCGTCACCGAAAGCTTGCTGCCTTGGTTGAAGGACCGTGAAGAATGGAAGGGCACAGAGCTGGTCTTCGATATCGCTGCCACGAACAAGGGCACGGAACTCACCTTCACGCACATCGGCCTTACGCCACACAGCGAGTGCTTCGATCAATGCGAGAAGGGCTGGGACTACTTCCTCGGTGAAAGCCTTTTCAAGCTGATCACGGAAGGCGCTGGCCTGCCCGACACCACCGCTCGCACCCACATGGATACCATCGGACATGTCCGCCCCACGAACGCTTGACCGCACCCTGCTCGCGCTCGCCGACCCTACGCGCCGCGCGATCCTGCAACGCCTCTCCGCTGGCGAAGCGCGTGTGACCGATGTCGCAGAGCCCTTCAAGATGTCGTTGAACGCGGTGAGCAAACACATCCTGGTGCTGGAGCGCGCCAAGCTGGTGCAACGCCGCAAGGTGGGCCGCGACCACTTCCTCAGCTACCGCGCAGAACCGATGGATGCCGCCGCGCATTGGATCGAGCAGACACGTCACTTCTGGGGCTCGCGATTGGATGCGCTGGAGAGACTCTTGCGCGAGGAGGACGCCAACAATAAGTGAACAACCAACACCAACGGACCATGGACAACTACGGTAACCTCATCGCGCCGAACACCATCCAGTTCAAGCGACTTCTTCCCGGCCCCATCGAACGCGTGTGGGCCTACCTGACCGAATCGGACAAGCGCTCCAAGTGGCTCGCCAGCGGCGATATGGAACTGCGCGTCGGTGGCCTGGCGCACTTGAATTGGCTGCACAGCAACCTCGATGCAGCACCGAGCGAAGCTCCTGAGCGCTACAAGAACGGCCACAGTATGACGGCCACCATCACGCGTTGCGAGCCACCCCGCGTGCTCGGTTACACCTGGGGCGCGCGAGCGGATGCCTTATCCGAAGTGGTCTTTGAACTGAGCGAACAAGGTGATGACGTGTTGCTCGTGCTCACGCATAATCGTTTACCGAACGCGAACGACCTGCTGGGTATTTCCGGTGGATGGCACACACATCTTGACATTCTGGTGGAGCACCTGAACAGTCGCACATCGCCTGCTTTCTGGGAGAAGCACGCCCGGTTGCACGCAGAGTATCAAGCAAGAATGGCGACACCCCTGTAGGTCAGTGGCCTGGGGATACTTACCTTCATGCTCACAACCCCAAGCACCTTACCCATGCGTTCCCTTCTTGTTGCTCTAGCGCTCTTCTGTGTGCTTTGCTCGATACCTGTCGTCACGCTGGCGCAGGATGTTCCCCGTGAGATGATCGAAGTCGTCTTCATGCCCACGACCTCCGAACAGGAGCTGCTCGTGATCCAGGACCGGATGAAGGCGCAAGACATCGAACTGACCTACACCGATGTGCGCTACGAACACGGGAAGCTCGTATTCCTCGCGTTCGCCGTAAAGACGACAACAGCCAATGGAACGGCCTCGGGTGAAATCGGTGAAGGCAAGCGGTTCGGTTTTCGTTCGGACCCGCGACCAGGTGCGGTAGTACCGTTCATGGTAGGGAACTTGCCCGATCCGGGAACAGAAATGCCGACAGCGAAGTGAGCCGGGTGGTCGGACGAGCACTGTTCATCATTCTCTGCGCGATGCGTGCCATCGCCGGGAACGCACAGGTGGACACAGCCACCGTTCATGTCATGCGCAACGGTTGTGATGTGGTGCTTACGCTTGAACGTCTGCGGACATTGGAACAGCGCGAAGTCGAAGTCACCGAACGCGACGGAACCAAGGCCAATTACCAAGGAGCTTGGCTCGGCGAAGTGCTCGATCTCGACTGCGACAGCACGACCCGGTTGGACAAACATGGCAGCTTGCGCGCGGTCGTGAAAGTGACGGGCGCTGATGGTTTCGTGGCCGTGGTGGCCATGGCCGAAGCGATGCCGGACTTCAGCGATCACCCGGTAATGATGGCGTGGCAGCGCAACGGTGAGCCGCTGAGCGCAGTTCACGGTCCTTTTCAGCTCGTATTAGCCGATGATCGGAAGCCGGGTCGGAATGTGCGACAGGTGAAGCGCTTGGAGGTGATACAGCCCTGACGATGGAACGCATCACCTGGCCCGATTTCGAGAAGGTCCACCTCTGCGTGGGCACCGTGCTGGCTGCGGAAGACCTGCCGAACGCACGCAAACCCGCCTACGTGCTCACCATCGACTTCGGTCCACACGGGGTGAAGCGCAGCAGTGCGCAGATCACCAAGCACTACACCAGGGATGAGTTGATCGGACGACAGGTGGTGGCGGTGATCAACTTCCCACCGAAACAGGTCGGCAATGTGATGAGCGAATGCCTGGTCACCGGCTTTCCGGATGCCGATGGCGACATCGTGCTCACGGCGGTGGAGCGTCCTGTTCCGAATGGAAGCAGGCTGATGTAAGTGACTCACCACGTACCCAGGATCGCCAGCAACGCGATCATCGGGATCTCCCCTTGCACTTGGAGGATGGCATCCGCCTTATTGCAGAAGGGACCTTCGCCCAGGAACACGGTGTTCCCGTCCAGCACGAATCCGCCGTCCGTCTTGTTGCAGAACGCACCGTCCGCGCGGAACACCTTTTCTTTTTCCAGCTGCAGGACGCACGCACCACGCGTACAGAAGCCCCCAGAGCAGCGGTACACCTTGTCCCCTTCCACGCGGAACAACCCTGTACCCCGCTGGCCGAAGGCATCGGCGCTGCGATAGACCGCCTCCTCGTCGTACACGAACAAGCAGGGTCCTTTGCTACCGAAAGGTCCGCAGGCCTGGTAGATGCGCCCTTTCTCCACCACATAGGCCGCGTCACCGGCGTTGCCGAAGGAGCCATAGGCGAAACGGACCACCGTTCCTTGTGCGTTCACCACAACGGCGAGCACAAGCAGGACCAGGGTGATGGAGTATCTCATCGGCGTTCGGTGGTGAAGCGCACCACGTGGATCACGCCCGACTGCAGGTCTTTGGTGAGGCGCGCGGTCAGTTGCATGGTGTTGGCGTCGTACAGGTATTCATCACGCTCCATCGCACGATCATCGTGCCAGAGCATACCCTCGATCACATTACCGGCCGTATCGTAGCCCCAGGTCCGTTTAGTGGTGTGGGTGCGGTCCAGGTCTGGTTGCTCGATACGCTCCACCAAATGGCCCTTCTCATCGTACCGGAAACTCACCCGTGAGCGTCGGTTGCTGATCAGGTACCTGTCCTCGATGCGCCGCACGTAGCCGAGCTTGTCCGTGGCGGTCACCTGTTCGCGGAAGGGCAGCCCGTGGTTGTTGGTGAAGAGCTTCTTCGTGATGCTGTCGTTCACGGTCTCGTAGCGGAAGTGCTCGTCGCTGATCTCCGTCACCTGGCCCGGGATGAGGTTGTAACGGTC
>DAOORM010000207.1:0-4499 GCA_035389265.1 Flavobacteriales bacterium
ATCCCATCTGCACGGCCGCGAGCGGGTTCTCCAGATCGCGTGCGCCGGAGTAGCGGCTGTTCAACTTGTCGCTGGTCGCCAACCACTCCACTTCGGAACCCCAGTAGATGTCCTCTTCCGGCGCCCAGATGTCGGCACGGCCGCCACCGAATCCGAGGGTCTTGAAGCCCATGCTCTCCATGGCCACGTTGCCCGCCAGCACGAAGAGGTCGGCCCAACTCACACTGTTGCCGTACTTCTGTTTGATCGGCCACAAGAGGCGCCGTGCCTTGTCCAAGTTGCCGTTATCGGGCCAGCTGTTGATGGGTGCGAAACGCTGGTTACCTGTGCCCGCCCCGCCTCGTCCATCGGCGGTCCGGTAGGTGCCCGCCGCGTGCCAGGTCATGCGGATCATGAGGCCACCGTAGTGTCCCCAATCGGCTGGCCACCACTCCTGCGAGTCGGTCATCAGCTTGGTGAGATCAGCCTTCAGCGCTTTATAGTCGACCTTCTTGAAGGCTTCCGTGTAGTTGAACTCCTCGCCCAACGGGTTGGAGGCCGGAGCATGTTGGTGCAGGATACCCAGGTTCAGTGCGTTCGGCCACCAATCTCGATTGCGGGTGCCGCGGGCAGCCACGGGGTTGCGCATCGCACCGTGGATCACCGGGCACTTGCCAGCACTGCTGTTGTTAAGGTCTTCGAGGGCCGCACCATCGTGTGGTTGGCCGGGTTTATCGTGTGCCATTGTTCGCGTGATAGGATGAAGTACAAACCTAGCGCTCCCGGCATACATGAAGTCGATGGACCCATCGATAGTATCAATATCCTATGATAGGCGTAACGAAATCATCAATTGTTTGACCAAGAACAGCAAACACGCAAGTTCCCCTACGACGTCCCCGAGTTGGAGAAGGATGATGTGGACGTGGTGCTGATCGCGAACACATATCACTACATCGATGATCGCGCGGCCTAATTCGCCAATGTGAAGAACGGCACGACAGCTGATGGTGAACTGGTAGTGATCGACTTCTTCAAGACCGATGTACCTGACGATGCGCCGATGGGGCACAAGGTGTCCATCGACGAAGTGTTCGCCGAGCTGAAGCAGGCAGGATACACAGCGTTCACGGTGGAGGTGGCACTACTGCCCTACCAGTACATCGTGCGGGCCAGTTGAGCGCTCCGTTCCTCGTTCCGCCTCACCAGGTCCATGAGCGGATGACTAGTTTCAACCCACTCAAGCACCACCCATGAACTTGAAGCTTTACCCTTGGCCCTGGGCTCTTTGTCACCTGCTTGCGCTATTCCCGGCTACCATGGTATCGGCCCAACCAGGCCAAGCCCAATACACCATACCGGTCGTCTTCCATGTCCTCCATGAGAATGGCCCGGAGAACATCAGCGCATTGCAGATCGCCGATGCCATCGCCATCCTGAACGCCCATTTCGACGCACCGACGGAAACGATCGAAGCCCCTTTCGAGGCGATCGCTGCGGATATGGACATCGCCTTCGTGCTGGCCAGCGTGGCACCGGACGGATCCCCTACCAATGGGATCGATCGGATCGAGACCGCATTGACGAACGATGCCGGCGCTCCGTCCACCTATTTGAACCCGTGGCCGCGCAACCGTTACCTCAACATCTGGGTAGTGCGCTCGCTGGCCATACCGGATATCGCGTACATCAGCTTTCTGCCCGAACAAGCGGATGCCGAACCCTGCGCCGATGGTGTGATGATCTTCCATAGCTATGTTGGCTCCATCGGCACATCAAGCGTGACCCGAAAACGCACACTGACCCAGGCCGTCGGTCGCTTCCTGAACTTGAAGATGGTTCACGAGGATCCGATCGGTGCTGGACCTTGTGCGGATGATGAAGTGGAGGACACCCCACCTGCCTTGCCGAACCTGCAGTGCAATGGTGCAGTGAATCCCTGCGCCGAGATCGTGGCCAACGAACACAACTTCATGTCGTCGCCCTACTGCTCCAACATGTTCACGCTGGGCCAGCGGGCCAGGGCACATGCCTGCCTCACCAGTTCCGTGGCACAGCGGGATCAGCTGGCTTCGGGCATCGTCAGCGATACGCCTGCATGCTCAACCACTGGTTTGGAGGAAAGCAGCGGGGATGTGCTGATCACCGCTCGACCGAACCCGTTCTCCGATCACATCATCGTGGATGGTCTTTCCAGTGTTGAGTCCCACTTGGAGTTGGTCGATCTGGCCGGACGTCCGGTTTTGCGACCGATCACCGGAAGGACAAGTGTGACTGTGCTGGAACCGGGCTCCATCGCGCGAGGCTACTACCTCTTGAAAGTCACCACGCGCAACGGCCTAGCGGTGCGTAAGTTGATCAAGGAATGAGAGGGCCAAGCTGAAGGCTGGCCGAACCATCAACGGGGCCCCGTATCCGATTCTCGTGTGCTCTTGCCCGCTATTCGGGTAGGGATCCAGTGATCGTGGAAGATCTTTCCGCCATCGGATCACCTTGGTCTCCGTTCACGCGAAGAGAGGAAAGTACCGACCAGTAAGAAGAGCGCACCTGTGACGCTGACCACCCCTTGCACGAAGTCCATATCATTATTGCTGTGCTCGTGGGATGCGATGAACACAGCGGTTCCGACCAATGCGGTGCCGAAGACCACGACCACTGCGCGCTGCCAAGGTCGCCGTTTGAACAGGTAGAGGACCGAGATCACGAGCCCTGCGATCGCAGCTGCGAGGGCAGCGCCACCGAACAGGACCGCGGCCTCGATGGCATTTTCGGTACCTTGTGCAAAAGCCCTTAACGCTTCCAGGAGCAAGATGGCCGTGATCCAACTTCGCGCTTGATGTCGCCAGCTCATGCGGTCAAGTTACCGGTATCAGCGGATCTTGACGGTACATGAACGCCTACCTTGCAGTGCTTGGAATAACGAACTCCCGGAAAACAACGAACCACCATGGCGGATCAACAAGAACTCGATGCACACTACACCACCATGGACCGCATCTTCCGCCTAAGCCTTGGCGAGAAGGGTGGATATAGCGGCGCTCGCTTCGATGGTGACTTCTCCTTGACCCTCGAACAAGCCCAGGAGCGCAAGCACAAGTTCATCATGGACCATTGCCACATCAAGCCGGGCCATAAGGTGCTCGACATCGGTTGCGGATGGGGCGCGTTCATCGACTACCTCAACCGGCACGGCGTAAGCACCACGGGGGTCGTGCTCGCCAAAGGTCAGGCCGACGCCTGCCGCAAGAACGGGCTCAACGTACACCACATGGACTCCAAGAAGATCACCCCGGAGACCTTCGGCAAGTTCGATGCGGTCTGTGCCATGGGTAGCCCCGAGCACCTCTGTTCCGTGGAAGAATTCCGAGCTGGCAAACAGGAGGAGATCTACCGGACCTACTTCAAGCAAGTGAGCGACCTGCTACCGATCGGCGGGCGATTCTACTGCCAGACCATGGTGTTCGGCCCGAACATGGTGAAGTTCGAGGACATCAAATTCGGCCAGACCAACGTTTGGAAGAACCGCAAGAGTTACAGCGGCGAAGAGTTGATGGACCTGGTCTGCGACGTGTTCCCGGGATCATGGCTACCCTACGGAAAGGAAGGCATGATCGAACCGGCGAAAGGCCACTTCAAGTTGATCCACGAAGACAGTGGGCGTTTGGATTACATCGAGACCATCCACCGCTGGACCGCTGCGTTCAACAAGTTCGACCTGGAGAAATACCTGCTCTATGCATCGCTCCTGCCCAAGCTCTTCAGCAGCGACTTCCGCAAGTGGGTGCGGCGTTACCAGATCGCACCCAACCTGCAGGTGTTCGAGCGTCAGATCTTCGAGCACCACCGCATGGTGTTCGAGAAGGTGAACGACTGAGTCCTAGTCACCGATCCGGAACCTAGCTTGGCCCATCTTCAAGACCTGTTGCGAATGGACATGTCTTGCCTGTGCTCGTTTGTGCACGAACCGCTCGTGACTTGAAGTGCTAATGGAAGTTCGACGGCTCAGCTGAACAAGGTCCGCACCTAAACCCTCCGCTTCAATAACGCCGCACAGACCAGGCTGATCAGCAGACCCACGGGCAGGATCTCCATGTAGGTGAAGCCGACCTTCACCACCGGATTCTTGTACAGCTCCCCCATGGCGCGCATCTGCTCCACTTCGGCTGCGATCTCCGCTTCGGGTGTCCCGCTCGCCTTCATCTTGGCCTCGGTATGCGTGATGTAGCTCTCCATGAAATCCTGTTCGGTGTTCGCGCTGATAACTAACCACGAGGCCACGTACATCGTGGAGGCGATGAGGGTGATGTACAGGCCGGTGAGGAAAGCCTTGCCGAAGCTGATCGAACCGCCGAGGTGTTTGTCGCGGTAGGCTTTCACGCCGAAGAAGATGGTACTGAGGGCGATGACCATGGTGGTGTAACCGATCATCTCGCCATTCTCCCAATCATGGTTCCCGTCGCCGAGTGTGAACCACATCATGGCCGAGACGATGATGCCACCGATGATGCCGTAGGTGAGGA
>DAOORM010000208.1:0-4427 GCA_035389265.1 Flavobacteriales bacterium
GCCGGGAAAGGATCCATTGGCGCCGTGGAACTGAGCACCTTGATGGGCTACACCAGCACGCTGCCAGTGAGCACGACACCCTCCCAGGTGTACGCGGCACCAACAACGGCCAACTCCCCTTTCCCGCCCAGCACCTACTTGAACACGAGCTTCGACACCACGGACAATGTGCTCAAGTTCCGGATCCAGCAGCTGTTCCGCTTGGATCTGCAAGCGAAGTACAAGCGGGTTTCCCTTGGCGGAAGCGTGCGGTACAACAGCCATGTGCGCAACATCGACGAGGCCTTCATCTCATTGGACGATAGCGGCTTGTTGAGCACCGGTGTGCGCGAATGGATGGAAAGCCACCGAACGGGCGATACCATCGTTGATGCAAGGGCAGCAGTCGACATCACGCCGCAGCTGCGGGCAGCGGTCATCGTGAACAACCTGATGAACCGATCCTACTCGCTCCGCCCACTTTCCATCGAGGCGCCACGAAGCGTTCAAGTGCAGTTGAGCCTCAACATGTGAACCGATGAGCTTGCGCATCCTCGGGATCGTCCCCGCACGCTATGCCAGCACACGCCTGCCTGCCAAGCCACTGGCCGATATCGGTGGCAAGACCATGATCCATCGGGTACTGGAACGGGCAGCTTTGGCCGAGTCGTTGCTGGAATTGGTGGTGGCTACGGATGACCAACGCATCTTCGATCATGTGGTGGGCATCGGCGGTCATGCAGTGATGACGCGCGCAGAACATCCGAGCGGCACCGACCGGTGCTTTGAAGCGTTGTGCGCTTTGGGAAAGGACCGGTACGATGCCGTGGTGAACATCCAAGGCGATGAGCCATTCCTGGTGCCGGCGCAAGTCGACGAGTTATGTCGAACGCTCGCGTCAGCCCCGAGCGGTCTGGCCACTTTGGCCCACCACCTCACGGACGATCAAGACCTTGACGACCCGGGCAAGGTGAAGATCACCACCGACATCCAGGGCGATGCGTTGTACTTCAGCCGCGCGGCGATACCCGTGCTGCGGAACCATGTGGCCGGTCCGCGCCATACCGCCCACCGATTCCTGAAGCACATCGGCCTGTACGCCTACCGTACCGAGGTGCTGGCCAAGTTGGTGAGCCTCAAGCCCTCCAGCCTGGAGCAGGCTGAATCATTGGAGCAGTTGCGCTGGTTGGAGAACGGCTACAAGGTGCGCGTCGGGCTCACCGTTCACCCCTCATTCTGTGTGGACACCCCAGCGGACCTGGAAGAGGCCCGGAGGCTGGCCGCGCAGGAGCGATAACGAACCACCGTTATCTTGCACGCCGGATCATGGGACTGGAACGCGAACTCCACGAACTGTTATACGAGCACGATTGTGTGATCGTGCCGGGCTGGGGCGGCTTCCTGGCCCAGTACCGGCCTGCACGCTTGGACGAAGCCCGGAGCTTGGTGCATCCACCCAGCAAGGAGGTGGGCTTCAACCGACACTTGCTGCGCAACGACGGGCTGCTCACAGACCATATCGCACAACGCGAAGCCATCGGTTTTGCGGACGCGAACCAGCGCATCGACCAAGCGGTGAGCGAATGGCGCGTGCAGTTGGATGCGCACGGCCGGGTGGAGATCCCCCGTATCGGCATCTTCTATCGCGACGCCCAACGTAACCTGCAGTTCGACCCGGACGATCGCGCCAATTTCCTGAAGGAATCCTACGGACTACGGCCGATCCAAGCCACAACGGTACGTCGTTCCGCACCCGAGCCACGGATCATCGAGCTGCCTAGGCCGGAGGTCGTAGTGCCAGCTGCACCAGATCCTCGTCGCGCATGGAACTGGGCTGCAGCCGCAGCGGTCGCGCTCCTCCTTTCTGCCGGTACCATCGGGACTTACGTCGGCATGAACGGCGGCTTGGATGCGTTCGCTTTCGGACCGCGTCCGGCGAGCACGTACCAGCCCGTTCCAGCACCGGTCGCGCCCATGCAGGCCCGCGCTTCGGTCTTCACGCTCCCTGAAGGGACCTTTGGTGTGCAGACCCTGCCGCTCACGGACAACGACAGTGTTTCGCTCACCGTGGACATGGGGGCGGCCCCAGCGGATACCACCGCCGTTGCCATTCCTGTGAAGACCACCCTGCGCATGCGGTTCCATGTGGTGGGAGGCTGTTTCGCGCAGCCCGAGAACGCCGATCGTTTACTGAAGGAGCTTCAAGACAAAGGCTACACTGCAAGCCGGCTGGAGCGCTATGGGGAACTTCACCCCGTGGCCTATGGCAGCTATGCCGACCGGCAGGAGGCAGTGGAAGCGCTGGCGTCCATCCGACGCGATGGTGCAGGCCAAGCTTGGCTGCTGGTGCGTTAAGGCACCGACCGTGACGCATCCGCCTTCGGGCCGTCGTAACTTCGTACCTCGAATACGATGGAGACGATGCACATGGTGGAGCTTGAGGCCTGTACCGTGGCCTTCCTGGATGGGGATATCGTGCACACGCACTTCAAGGACCAGCACTTGGTGCAGCCCGAAGAAGTACAGGCGATGTTCGATGTGATCGAGCAAGAACGCGGCGGACGAAAGGTGCTGTTGATGGTCTCGGTGGGCGAAGGCACGACCATGACCGGCGAGGCGCGAGCGCATGCTTCATCAGAAGCTTCGTGCAAGTACATCGCCGCCGACGCCATCGTGGTGCGCGACTTCGGCCACCAGCTCGCGGCCAATGTATTCGTGCGCCACAACAAGCCACATCGGCCCATCCAGATGTTCCCCGACCAGGATAAAGCCATGGCTTGGCTCAAGGAGCAACATCACCTCATCGACAAAGCCTGAACATGATCCTGCGTTCGACACTACTGGCCGCCGTGGCCAGCTTGGCACACCTTGTCGCTGCACAGACCGTATCCGAAGCACCTTCCAGAACGATCAAGACCGGCAAAGCGGCCGTTACCGCATTGGCGATCGCACCCAAGGGGGATCGTGTGCTCGTGGGCACCAACAACGGAGCTATCCTCCACGAGATCGAAAGTGGCAAGAAGCTGTACGCCTTCCCCTACGGCGAGGATGGGGCCACCGCCGTATACCACGTGGGCTTCAACGACAATGGAGAATTCGTTGTGCTCATCGGACCCAGCGGAAAGCGCACGGTGTGGAGCGCGGCCAACGGCGCCCAGGAAAAGGTGATCACACCACATCGGTGGATCCCCGACCCACGCGCGGTGAAAGCGATGGGATTGGAGATGTCGAATTCCGCGTTCGATCGCTTCTATCAGCAGACAGAAGTGAAGATCGGCGAGGTGACCGTGCGTGCGGTGAAGAAGGGTGTGGTAGAATTCATGGGAACGGATGGGAAGGTGTCCCGCACGATCACTTTTCCGGAGAACAAGGACCAACATCATCAAGCTCCCCTGTTGGTGTGGGAGAACTTCCTGTTGATCGGCACCGATGATGGTCGGGTGCTGTTCTACGAGGTGCTGTGATCGGCCAAGGCATCCAACGCCTCGCGCACATGATGGGATGCCCTTAGGGGATCATTCACCGCATGACGGATGATGCCATACCGATCGATCACGTACGTGACACGGCCGGCAAAGAACCCCAAGGTCTTGTTGACCGCATATGCCTTGCGCACGGCACCTTCAGGGTCGGAGAGCAACTGATAGGGCAGGTTCCAGCGCTTGGAGAAGGACTGATGTGAGCCCACAGGATCGTTGCTGATGCCCAGCACCACGGCGTCGGAACCCATCAATTCGGCGTGCGCATCACGGAACGCACAAACTTCAAGCGTACATACCAAGGTATTGTCCTTCGGATAGAAGAACAGCACGACATGCGATTGATGCTTGTACGCGCTCAACCGCACGGGTAACCCGTCCTGATCCAGCAGTTCGAAATCGGGAGCCGCGGTACCTACCTCAAGCATCGTTCGTCACGTTCTGTCGCTTTCCGCGAAGGGCATTCACCACCAGCATCACGACACCCCCCACGATGAGCAGGCCGAAGGAACCCCACACCCAATCCATCCGGGACCGGAAGACTAGCAGCACCACCAGCACGAAGAGGAAAAGCGTGGCCCCTTGCGACCAAAGTGAAAGTTGGAAAGCGGACCATTTGATCACCCCGTGTTTGAGCTGGGTGTGGATCCGGTGTGCGGTGAAGTGGTAAGCAAGCAACAAGGCCAAGTAGCCGAACAACACATGCATGAAGGGTTCCTTGAGCAAAGCTGGCCGCAGATAAAGTATCCATAGTCCGAGCGCCGCGAAGGCGGTCAACGCGGGCCAGATCACGAAGATCAATGCCCTCCGCTCCATACCGGTGAACTGGTCGAGCAGGATCTTGCGGTCGGGCTCCCACCGCGCCATGGCCTCCCTGTGCGCCACGAAAAGGCGAACGATGTGGAACGAGCCTGCGAAGAACACCACCAATGCGAACAGATGGAGCGCCTTGAAAAGCGGGTATCTCTA
>DAOORM010000209.1:0-3134 GCA_035389265.1 Flavobacteriales bacterium
CCCGGTAACCGGTGATGAGGCGATCAGTGGGCCGTATGGCAGTGACCATGCCCGCGAGGATGGCCTCCTGACCGATGTATAGGTGGCAGAACCCACCGAACTTCTGCATGGTGTAGAGCTGGCCGGTCTTTTCCTCGAAACGGCGCATGAGCACCATCTCCTTGAACCAGCGCATGTAGGTGTCCTTGTCGAAGGTCTTGGCTTCTGACTTGGTGGACTTGCTGCCCTTCGCGGCAGCGGCTGTCTTCGTGCTCATGAGGTGAAGGGCAAATATAGCCCCTGCTCATCCACGCGACGGACGCTCAGCCCTTCAGGAATGAGGCATCGAAGGCCAACGGGAGCAGGTGTGCGGCGCGGCGAACCTCGTACACCGGTCCGTTCGGCACGGCCATCAACAGGCGCAATGGCGCACCCTGCTGGCGGACCTCCTGTTCCAACAAAGCCTGGCGACAGATGCCACAAGGGGTCACGGGGCGTTCTCCGGTGACCGAGGGTACCACGATGGCCATGGTCTCCCCCACTCCATCCGGGTCTTGCGACATCGCCGCATGCAGGGCCGTTCGTTCCGCACAGGTGCCGGCCGGATAGGAGGCGTTCTCCTGGTTGTTGCCGGTCACTACGCGGCCATCGCGCATACGCAGCGCGGCGCCGACCTGGAAGTTGGAATAACGAGCGTAGGCGCGCAGAGCCGCGTCATGGGCCGCTCGAAGCAAGGCTTGGTCCGCCTCCGGGAGTTCATGGGCCGACGCATGGATCAGGTAGTCGAACGTAACGGAACCGGGGCTGGACATGGATCGGTAAAGGGTGCTAAATGTACACCGCGCCAGAGGCTCTTCAAACCTTTGGACCGTGCCGCCGTCCTTCAGTTCCCTAGATTTGGCCTCCTTATCGCCATGCGTTCCATCGACCAGGTCATCAGCGCGTTCGACCCCATATCCCTGGCGGAGATGGACGGTGTGAAGCTGCAGGACCGCGTGGACACGAAGTACGTCTTCGGCGAGCATCGCCTGGCGGAAGTGATGGAGGCCATGTTGCCGCACTACCGACTCTTGGAAGTGGATGGCGTGCGGGGCACGAAGTACCGCAGCCTATATTTCGATACGGCCGACCTTCAGCATTACAAGGCCCATCACGACCAGCGGACCTACCGCAGCAAGGTGAGGTTCAGGGAGTACATCGGCAGTGGCTTGGCCTTCCTGGAGGTGAAACGGAAGACCGGGCGGGGCCGCACGGACAAAGCACGGATCAGGGTGGATGGCATCCCCGAAACCCTCTCCCCAGAACAGCAGGCCTTCGTCAACAAGGCCAGTCGCGGGTCAGCACCACTTCAGGCCACCCTGTGGAACCATTTCACGCGTTACACCTTCGTGAGCCGCACCGCACCGGAGCGCCTGACCATGGATGTTGACCTGCGCTACAGCGCCGCCGGTGATGAGCGCGGATTGGGCGGCGTGGTCATCGCTGAGCTGAAACAGGAACGCGCCGACCGCACATCACCGTTCGTGCGCCTGATGCGCGAGCGGGTCTTCGCCGCATCGGGCATGAGCAAATACTGCGTGGGGCTGCTCCTGCTGGGCCGCCCTGTGAAACACAATGCCTTCAAGGCCGTGCTGTTGAAGCTGGACAAGATCCGCAAGGCCGCCTGAACCCGTAACATTGGACCATGAAAGTCTTCGGAATGCCGCTCATCCACGCCGACATGTGGGAGCTCCTCTTCAAGTTCGGCATCAACACGGTGGTGCTCTTCGTGCTGATCCGGCTGATCTACTACCCGATCCACCGCAAGAAGGATTACCTCTTCACCTACTTCCTGTTCAACACGCTCATCTTCTTCCTCTGCGTGCTGCTCAACAGCGTGAAGCTCAGCATCGGCTTCGCCTTCGGCCTCTTCGCCATCTTCGGCGTCTTGCGCTACCGCACGGAGCAGATCAGCATCAAGGACATGACCTACCTCTTCGCCACCATCAGCGTGGCGGTGATCAATGCGTTGGCGAGCAAGAAGGTGAGTTTGGCCGAGCTGCTCTTCACGGATGGCATGATCCTGCTGATGACCTACGCGTTGGAGCACGTGTGGCTCACCCGCCACGAGGCCGTGAAGATGCTCATCTACGAGCGCATCGACCTGATCAAGCCGCAGAACCGCATCCCACTATTCGAGGACCTCTACCAGCGACTTGGCGTGAAGGTTTCCCGCGTGGAGATCGGCAAGATCGACCTGCTCAAGGACACCGCGGAGCTTCGTGTGTACTACTTCGAGGATGAACAAAGCCACGGCTCGTTCACCCAAGGTGCAGCGGACGACGGGGACGATTAGGCCTTGGTGATGAGGGCAACGGCATGTGCCGCCACGCCTTCCTCGCGCCCCACGAAGCCCATCTTCTCGTTCGTGGTGGCCTTGATACTCACGGCATCCACCTCGACCCCAAGCAACGGAGCTAACACTGCGCGCATGGCAGGTACGTGAGGCATGATCTTCGGGCGTTCCAGGATCAGGGTGAGATCCACGTTGCCCACCTTCCATCCGTGCTGGCTGATGAGGCGTACGACCTCACGCAGGAGCACTTTACTATCGGCCCCTTTCCAACGCATGTCCGTATCGGGGAAGTGCTGGCCGATATCGCCGAGGGCGGCAGCACCGAGTAGCGCATCGCAGAGGGCATGCAGCAACACATCCGCATCGGAGTGGCCGAGGGCACCCGTGGTATGCGGAATGAGCACCCCACCGAGCCAAAGGTCGCGGCCCTCCACTAAGCGGTGTACGTCGAAGCCGAAGCCGACCCGGACCATCAGTTGGTCGGTTCGGGCTTCTTGTTGCCCTTGTCGAACTTGAACCCGAGGGTGAACCGCAGCGTATTGGCCAATGGGCTGCGTTGCGTGTTCGCGATCAGGTAGCTCAGGTCCAGGGTGAAGATGCTGTACTTCACACCGGCACCCAGGGTGAAGTACTTGCGGTTCCCTTTGGTGTAGTGTTCCCAGAAATAGCCGGTGCGGAAGGCGAACTGCTCGGCGTACCAGTATTCGAAACCACCGGCCAGGTTGATCTCGCGCAACTCCTCACGGAAACGGGAACCTGATTCAACGTACGGTTGGTTGTTCTCGTCGTAGGCCACATTGCCGGGGGCATCGGTGAACGA
>DAOORM010000209.1:3234-4418 GCA_035389265.1 Flavobacteriales bacterium
CCGATGTTCGAGATGTTCATCCCGAAGGCGATCGTCGCGTCCTTGTCACCCAACTGCGCCTGGTCGTTCTGGTAGAAGAACGAGACATCCGCGGCGACGGACTGTCCGGCTTTGGAGTTCGCCCCTTGCACACTGATCCCACCGGTGAGGTTGCTGTTCACATACCGAATGGCGATCCCGCCCGCGAACCGATCGCTGAACTTCTGGGAGAAGGCCACATCGAACGCGAACTCCGCCGGCTTGAAGTCACGGATGGTGGAGCCATTGATATCGGTGAAGAGGATGCTACCCAAGTTGAAATACCGCATTGAACCACCGATGGCGCTGCGTTTGTTGCCAAGACGCTTATACCCCGCCAAGTAGGCCAAGCTCATGTCAGGCACCAGGTTCCGAAGCCAGGGGCTGTAGCTCATGCTGAACTCCCCGTCATTTTCGGCAAAAGCGAGTTTGGAAGGGTTCCAGTGGATGGCGTTCGCATCCGGGGAAACGGCCACACCGGCATCTCCCATTCCTCCAGCCCGGGAATCGGGGGAGATCAGCAGGAATGGCACTGCCGTGGTGATGGTGTTGAGCTGGTCGTTGCACTGCTGTCCCGAGGCCCTGAACTGAGGGTCGCAGGGCTGCGCCAATACGGCCACGGGCTGTAAAGCAAGGAACGTCAATGGGATACAGACGAGAAGTGGCCGGTAGGAATTCATCGAGGGAAGGTCAGGAAAAAGGACGGCAAATATACGCTGGCTCAGGGGGCTTTATTGTGTTACCGTAGGATCACCAGTTTCTCGAACTTCTCGGCTTTCTCGCCCTCCGGGGTGGTCACATTGAGGCGGTAGACATAAACCCCACGGCCCAATCGGTCGCCGAAGTCATCCAACCCGTTCCAGGCCAGTCCCTCGCTCCGATACCCCTCGCACGCGAGCTGGCGGCTCAAGGTCTTCACCAACCGCCCACTCACAGTGAACACTTGCACCTGCACGTCCAGGTTGGTACAGGGCCTGTTGTGCTCGAAGTAGAACTCGGTGTGGGTGGTGAAGGGGTTGGGGTAGTTGAGAACATGGTCCAAAGCCAATTCCTCCGACGAGGTCACCACGAACTCGGTGGTCGTCTCCGACGAGTTATTGAACACGTCCCAGGCCTTCAAGCGTAGGGTGTGGTTGCCTTCCTCCAACTCGCTCAAGCGATAGCGG
>DAOORM010000210.1:0-4412 GCA_035389265.1 Flavobacteriales bacterium
GTATATCAGTCGCTTAGCCTGTTGATAACCCGGTCTTTCGTATACGGAGCGATGCGTTCCGACCACTCCGCCGGGGTATAAGCGTCCTGCACGTCGTATTCGCCGATCCGCGTGCGCCGCAGCGCCGAAAGATGCGCTCCGCACCCCAGCACCTGACCGATGTCGTGGGCCAGGGAACGGATGTAAGTGCCCTTGCTCACGTGTACTTCGAAGTCCACTTCGTTGCCCCGGATCGCCGTCACGTCCAACCCGCCCACCACCACGCTCACGGGTTTCATCTCCACCAAGTGCGCGCGTTCGCTGTCGCGGGCCAGGAAGTAGGCGCGCTCCCCCTCGAAGCGCTTGGCACTGTAGTTCGGTGGACGTTGTTCGATGGTGCCTACGAATCGTGCAAAGGCGGCCCGGATGGTGGCTTCATCCAGCTGTTCCCACGGACCACCCGGCTCGGTGGGTGTTTCCAGGTCGTAGCTGGGGGTGGTGCTGCCCAAGGTGATGGTGCCGGTGTAGGCCTTCTCGGCACCGGTGATCAGCGGCAGTTTCTTGGTGAAGGGTCCGTAGGCGAGGATCAGGAGTCCGCTGGCCAAGGGATCCAGGGTGCCGGCGTGGCCCACTTTGATCTTGCGGCCCGCCGCGATGCGCATGGCCCCGCGCAGTTTGCCCACCACATCGAAGCTCGTCCACGTGAGCGGTTTGTCCACCAGCACGAGGCCGCCCGTGTCCGGGGTGAAGTCGAAGGCGTCCACGGGCTCAGTACATCTGCATCGAAACGCCCGCGAGGTGCAGCGCGATGATCACACCACCCACCACGATGCGGTACCACCCGAAGGCCTTGAACCCGCTTTTCGTGAGGTAGCTGATGAAGGAACGGATGGCGATGATGGCCACCACGAAGGCCACCACGTTACCGATGGCGAAGAGTTGCAGGTGCTCGTTAGTGAAGGCGCCGCCGTCCTTCAGATAGTCGTAGAAGCTTTTCACCGTGGCTGCGAACATGGTGGGCACCGCGAGGAAGAAGCTGAATTCCGCTGCGTTCTTCCGCGTGAACCCTTGCGTCATGCCACCGATGATGGTGGCCGCCGAGCGCGATACACCCGGCACCATGGCCAGGCATTGCCAGACACCGATGGTGGCCGCTTGCTTGAAGGACATTGGTTGGTCCGTGCCTTCTGCAGCAGATGGTGCCAGGCGATCGATGACCAGGAAGAAGATGCCGCCGAGGAACAACATCACCCCGACCACCACCACGTTCTCGAGCAGCAGGTCGATGTAGTCTTTGAAGAGCAGACCGGCGATCACGGCCGGGATGAAGCCCGCGAGCAGCTTCAGGTAGAAGTCGAAGCTCTGGAAGAACCGCTTCCAGTACAGGGCCACCACGCTGAGGATGGTGCCGAACTGGATGGCCACTGTGAAGAGCTTGACGAATTCGTCCTGCTCGATCCCCATGATGGTGGACCCGATGATCATATGGCCCGTGCTGCTGACGGGCAGGAATTCGGTGATCCCCTCGATGATGGCGAGGATGATCGCTTGTAGGACGGTCATTTGCCCGTCTCCCCGGTTTTCTTCAGGATGGCGTAGGCCACGAAGGCGTAACCGGCCAGCACCACGATGGGTGCGACGGTGATGCGGCGGGCGCTGAAGAGCTCGGATGCATCGAAGGCGTTGGGATCGCCATTGCCACCCCCGCTCATGAGGATGTACCCCACGGTGACGATCGCCAGGCCGATGAGCATCAGCTTGTAGTTCGTTGCCGTGAACGGCATGTCGTTGTTGAGTTCAGGCTTGGCCATTTCCTAGGATTGTATGCTCGATTCGTTGGTCACTTCCACTGATGCCGGCACCTCCATCACCGCTTCACACCTCACCACTTCACCACTTCACCTCAACTCCAATGCAGGTCCTCCGAGTTCATGCGAAGGTAGCGCCCTACGGCGAACCAGGTGGAGGCGAGGGAGATCACCAAGCCGAGCACCAGCACCCCGGCGAATAGCAGGGCCAGGGTCGGCATGTCGGTGAAGGCGAGCAGGTCGGGCATGTAGTGGTTGGTGAGCTGCAGCAAGCCCACCAACAGGCCGATGGCCAGCACCGCCCCGATGATCCCCTGCCACAAGCTCTGGCCCAGGAAGGGTTTCTTGATGAACCATTGCGTGGCGCCCACCAGGTGCATGGTGCGGATCAGGAAGCGTTTGCTGTAGATCGCCAGGCGGATGGTGTTGTTGATGAGGGCGATGGCCACGAAGAGCAGCAGCACCGTGAAACCCAGCACCAGCAAGCCCACCTTGCTCACATTGGCGTCGATATTCTCCACCACGGCCGCATTGTAGGCCACCTCCTGCACGCGCAGATCCTTCTTGAGTTGCTCCACGATCCACTTCAGGCTATCCGCTTGGGCGTGGTCGGCGTTCAAGCGTAGCTCCACCGAGGGTAGGAGCGGGTTACTGCCCAGCACGCCGAGGAAATCCTCGCCGAGGTCCTTCTTCAGCTGTTCGGCCGCCTCGTCCGCGGTCACGTAGCGGGTCTCATGCGTATAGGCCTCGGTGTCCAACTCCTTACGGAACTGCATCACGTCCACCTCCTTCAGGTCGCGCTTCAGGAAGAGCTCCACGCGCACGTTCTCCTTGAAATAGCGCTCCAAAGCTTGTGCGTTCAACACCAGGAAGCCCAGCACACCAAGCATGAAGAGCACCAAGGCAATTCCGATCACGGTGCTCACGTTGGAGGTGCGCGTGCGTGACTTCAGGTAGCGTTGGTCGCTCATGGTAGGTCGGTGGGCGGTCGCGAAAGTAAGGTCCGTGGCCGTATGGGTGTTGAGGCGCAGCCCGATCCTATGCCGAGAGGCCATGGACGCCAAGGGAGTGTAATGGAATATCCGCGTTGCGTATTCGCTGCGTTCGTGGCGCCGTTGCGGTGGTTCTTCTACCCACCGGCTACCTTCGCGGTCCGTAGCACAGGACCATGCAGTACGATCCGAAGGACATCGAGCAGAAGTGGCGCGAGAAGTGGCAGAGCGACAAGACCTACCGGGTCTTGAACGATGCGTCGAAGCCGAAATACTATGTGCTCGACATGTTCCCGTACCCCAGTGGCGCCGGGCTGCACGTGGGGCACCCGCTCGGCTACATCGCCAGCGACATCGTGGCGCGCTTCAAACGGCACCAGGGCTTCAACGTGCTGCATCCCATGGGCTACGACAGCTTCGGGCTACCTGCGGAGCAGTACGCCATCCAAACGGGCCAGCATCCCGCCAAGACCACCGAGGAGAACGCTGCGCGCTATCGCCAGCAACTCGACGCCATCGGCTTCAGCTTCGACTGGGACCGCGAAGTGCGCACCAGTGATCCGTCCTTCTACAAGTGGACCCAGTGGATCTTCATCCAACTCTTCGAGAGCTGGTATGACCACGAAGCACAACGCGCCCGACCCATCACCGAGTTGATCGCCCGGTTCAGCGAACAAGGCTGGCACCCGACCGACGCCTGTGCCCTCACCGGTGATGTGGAAGAAGAGCTCGGCGCCTTCACGGCCGCTGAGTGGAACACCTTCGACGAACGCACCAAGCAGCGCATCCTGCAGCACTTCCGCCTGGCCTACCTCAGTGAGGCATGGGTGAACTGGTGCCCCGCATTGGGTACCGTGCTCGCCAACGACGAGGTGAAGGACGGCGTGAGCGAACGCGGCGGCCACCCCGTGGAACGCAAGCGGATGCCGCAATGGAGCATGCGCATCACCGCCTACGCGCAACGCTTGATCGATGGACTGGACACACTGGATTGGAGCGACAGCATCAAGGAGGCGCAGCGCAACTGGATCGGCAGGAGTGAGGGGGCGTTGGTGCGCTTCAAGCTCAAGGATACGGACCTCACCCCCGGCCCCTCTCCCGAGGAGAGGGGAGCCGGTGCTTCGGACGGACGTTTCCGCGAAACGACCAACGGTTTCCTCTGGACTAAGCTCATCGAACGCGCCAAGGGAATGCGCAGCAACCCCACGGAAGCGGAGGAACTGCTGTGGCAAACGATCCGTGGACACTCCACCGGTGGAAGGATCCGGCGCCAGCACATCATCGACAAGTTCATCGTTGACTTCGTTTCGATTCCTAAGCAATTGGTGATCGAGGTGGATGGGGACATCCATGATCTACGAGAGGAAGAGGATGCGCTGAGGACGCTGCATCTCGGCGAGAGGGGCTTCAAGGTCATCCGTTTCAGGAATGAAGAAGTTCTACGTGATCCAGAGGCCGTCAGACAGCGCATCATCGAAGAACTTGATGCACGTCCCGACTTTGCCCAGGATGATGATCGTGCAGATGAAGAGCATTCACCCCTCTCCACGGGAGAGGGGCCGGGGGCGAGGTCGCATTTCTCCCCCTCTCCACGGGAGAGGGGGTTGGGGGGTGAGGTCATTGAGGTGTTCAC
>DAOORM010000211.1:0-4412 GCA_035389265.1 Flavobacteriales bacterium
GGCACGGGTATCGATCCGGGTTGTGCGAATTACACCGGTGCTGATGTATGGTACAAGATGCCGGTACCCACTTCCGGCAACGTGGTGGTAAGCACCGTGGATGCCGGTGGACTGGAAGATACGGGCATCGCTTTGTGGGTGGGGCCGAACTGCTTCGAGCGCAACCTGGTGGGTTGTGATGACGATGGTGGACCGGACTTCTTCTCGCAGCTCTTCGCCAACGAATTGCCCGTGGGCGATACGTTGTGGATCCAGGCCTACGGCTACAACGGCGGCACGGGGATCTTCGATGTGTGTGTGGTGGATCCGGGTACCGTGCGCCTCGATAGTTCCGAAGTGCCCATCGTGCTCATCCATACCCTGGGTCAGGTCATCCCCGACGAACCGAAGATCGATGCGCGGATGGAGATCAAGTACAACGGCCCGGGCAGCATCACCCGCATCACTGATCCCTCCAACGTGTACGACGGGCGCATCGGCATCGAGATCCGCGGGGCCACTTCGGCGGGTTATCCGCAACGGCCCTATGCGGTGGAAACACGCGACACGCTCGGCAACGACCTCGATGTGTCGCTGCTTGGAATGCCCGCTGAAAGCGACTGGGTGCTGCTCTCCAACTACAATGATCGTTCCTTCATCCGCAACGAGATCGCTTTCAAGCTATCGGCCAGCATGGGGCAGTATGCTCCGCGAACACACCTGTGCGAAGTGCTGGTGGACAGCGTCTACCGCGGCATCTACGTGTTCGGCGAGCGCATCAAGCGCGGTGCGGGCCGCCTGGACATCGCTAAACTGAACGCCGACGAGAACAGCGGCGACGACCTCACCGGCGGTTACATGCTGAAGCAGGATCTCTGGAACCCCGACAACAGCTTCCAGTCCAACTTCTCGCCGATCGACCACCCCGACTTCGATGTACACTTCATCTACGAATACCCCGGGCCGGACACCATCACCCTCGCCCAGCGCGACTACATCGCTAGTTACGTGGACAGCTTGGAGACCGCCTTGTACAGTGCTGCCTTCGCCGACCCGCTCATCGGTTACCGCAAGCACCTCGACACCAAGTCCTTCATCGACTACTTCCTCGTGAACGAGCTCGCGCGCAGCAACGACGGCTTCAAGAAGAGCGTCTATTTCCACAAGGACAAGAACAGCAACGGCGGCAAGTTGAAGGCCGGGCCCGTCTGGGACTTCGATTGGGCGTGGAAGGACCTGGCCACCTGCGACCTCTTCGACAACACCGATGGCAGCGGATGGGCGCACCTGATCAACGATTGTCCCACCGACAATTACTCCTGCGGTTGGTATGTTCGGCTGTTGCAGGACAGCACCTTCACAACCGAGTTGCGATGCACCTACGAGGAGTATCGGAGCAGCATACTCGACACCGCTGCGATCTTCCACCTGATCGACAGCATCGGTGATCGGGTGGCGTTCGCCCAGGCACGCCACTTCCAGAAATGGCCCATCCTCGGCATCAGTGGTCCGGCTCCTGAAGTGAACCCCGTGGCCACGACCTACGCCGCCGAGCTGGATACGCTGAAGGCCTGGGTCACACGACGGCTTACGTGGATGGATGCTAACCTACCCGGCCTCTGCACCAATGTGGGTGTGCCCGAACAGCACACTTCCGCTTTACGTGCCACCACCGACGCTTCGAGCGGTCACCTGCGCCTGATCGGCCCCGACCTTGGGCAAGGCCGACGCTATGTGGTGGTGCAGGATGTCCTGGGCCGCCACGTGGCGCGGTACCCGATCCCGCCGGGGCCCATCGATGTCCTGTGTCCGGTGCCAAGTCCAGGCGCCTACCTCTTTGCCATATGGGATGCGCGCGGTTTGGTTGAGGCCGGCAAGTGGGTGGCGCCGTGAGTGTGATGCACACGGCTGGAGGCGTTCGTTGATCACGATCAGCTCCCACCACGTATCCGAAGCACCACCTCGAAGGAGCGCCTACCAGCTGCTCCGGTATTCGGGTTGAATATGGGCCACCCATAGGCCATTCCGAACGAGGCTTTGCCAAAGTCCAAGCCGGCGTTCACCACGAGGGCATCGTTCATGCGGTAGGCCAGGCCGCCATGGAAGCCGAGCAGGAGCGGTCCAGAGGCCGAGCGCACGGCGTTCAAGAGGTGTTTACCGGTGGAGAGCCCGATCCTTCCTGTATGGAAAGGCCCTTGGTGATGAGCGACCAATTCGCCCGAGAAATAGCCGTTCTCCCAGATCCCATGGGGCACTTCCACGAGGCCGTGTAGCGTGAAGCGTATCGGTAGTGCTGGTGCCGCGAAGGCTCCCTCGCGAAGTATGATGCGCCCAAGATGGTCTGCAGCGAAACCGACCACCAGGGCATCGCGTTCCCGTCGGCGTGCACTCTCCGCTTCCTGTTTCTTGGTCCAAGAGACCCCAGCCCGCATTTCCATCCACGTGTTCGCATCGGCCGCCCATGATTCTCCCGAGGGCAACGAAGGGTCGTAGCGTGTACCATCGTATTGGCTACCCCAAGTGCCGGTGGCATCGGCGTAGGTGCCCGTGGTCCAGCCCAACTCGAGGCCCGAAGAAAGGAAGGTGCGTTCACCGGTGCGCAAATGGAAGGCCGGTACCACATTGATGGAGGTGAAGTCCGCAGCCGCAGCACCTTGACGTTCGCGCGCTGCCACAAGCCCGACCCCCAGCCAACGATCCACTTGTCGCTTCTTGTTCCGCGCGCACCATTCCAAACTCACCAGGTCGTTGCGCCAGGCACCAGGTGTGCCAGCGAGTTGGTCTTGGTGGATGAGTGTTCCAGCCACACCCGGCGCGAACCCCGCACGGGATGGATCCAGCAGCAATTGCCCGGCACCTGCGAAGAACGGATCCGCGTCCTGCGCACGACCGATCAACGCAACGCCGAGGATCAACGACAGAAGGAATATGCGGTTCATCGCCGGAGGGTGATGAGGCCGGAACGTTCCACCACATCACCGGTTTGGCGCTCGGCGTTCAACGTAAAGGCGTAGGAACCTGCGGGAAGCTGGCTGCCGCCATGTGTACCGTCCCAACAGGTGTCTATCGAACCACTGGCGAACACGCGCTGCCCCCAGCTATCGTAGATGGACCATTCCACTTGGGTGTAGCAACCTCCGAGCAGGCACAAGGCATCGTTCAAGCCATCACCGTTGGGCGAGAAGTTGTCCGGTAGGAAGGCTTCGCCGCATGGATCGGGCACCATGGGTTGTGCGATGAATTCGGGGGTCACCAGTACGCTGTCCACGGAAACGCAGCCAGCGGTTGAGGTCACCACCACGGTGAACCAGGTGGGCATGTTCACCTTCAGCTCCGCGGCGGGTCCATTGGACGTGGTCAAGAACTGCGTGGGAGACCAGCTGTATGTGGCGGTACTATCCGCAGGTTGGATGGAGCATTGCAAGGTGGCCTCACCATCGATGGCGATGAGCGTATCCATGTCGATGTTGACTTGGATGAGGCCGATCGGTAGGATCTCGAATCCCATCTGCATGGTGCAACCCGCAGTGTCCGATACTGATAGCGTGTACAAGCCTGGAGGCAGTCCTTCGATCTCGGGGGCATCCACCGCACCAGTGCCCCAATCAAAGGATAGGCCTGTACCCGTGTGTGAAGTGATGGCTGCGGCCGCGCCGATCGCTGCGCCGCATGCGGCATCAACCGTCACCACACTGTCGAGGATGGGTGGTGGCATACCAACGGATAGACTGTCCCTTCGGGTGCAACCATTCACATCCGTTGATGTGGCGATGTAGGCACCGGGCGGCAGATCGAACAGCTGGGTTCCTTCGAAGGCAGCTGGCTCCCATGTGATCGTGGGCGCCACTGAGCTGGAGTCGAGTGTGATGCTTCCGTTCATGCCGCCGTCGCAACTCACATCGGTAACGGTCCAGCTCGCAATTGGGGCGGAGGTCACCACCACCGTATCCGCAAGATCCACCGAACACACCGGCAGGCCGAGCCCCTCCACGGCGATCGGATAGGTGCCAGGTTCCATCGGCGCTTCCAGCGATACCTGCAAGCCGGTGAGCGTGCTATCACCCATGATCCAGTTGAAGGCATCGGCCCCTGAGCCCTCCATCACGATCATCCCACCAGGGCAGACCGTATCAGTCACGTTGATAACCGGTGTCGGTGGCACGTGCACCACGATCGGAAGCTCCTTACATGTGCCCACGTGATATGCACTTTCCGAACGCAACCACAAGGTGAACGAGGATGTTGGAGTGATTGTGATCGTATCTCCCGAAGTGAGGAAGTGCTCGGGGATCCCGCATTCATCCGCATACCACATCCATTCTGCTCCATTGCCCAAGGCTCCACCATAGGCCATGAACTGCACGGACTCGCCCAGGCAAACATCGAATTGGAGCAGGGGAGGCGAAACACCATTCCAGCTACCTCCTCCGCCG
>DAOORM010000212.1:0-4411 GCA_035389265.1 Flavobacteriales bacterium
GCGTGCGCGTGGACTACGATCCAGAAGGAACGGCCACACGCGAGGAGCGCTTCTTCAAGCCGTACAAGCGGGAGGATGAAGTGCTGGGGGCGGTGCTGGATTAGCTGACGATGAGCCTGCGTCGGTAACGATTTGACCGCATCCGCAGTGCCTCGATGTCCTAGTGGTTCACGGAGCGGAGATCGCACGCATCACGTCGCCCTCATCTTGTTCCCTTTCGCCTCGTGCGTCAGTTCAGCAAAGCCGAGCGCTTCCATCAATGGCGGTAGGTATACACCGAAACGTCCGCGCAGGCCTTTCTTCAAGCCATACCAACCCTTGACCGGGTTCGTTGCGCTTCGGCCCCACGCTTCCACCGTGCCTTCCTTCACGGGCTTCTGCTCGTCAGCACCGCCCAGTTCCATCCAATCGCCGTGCTTCTTCAGCATCGCATGGAGGTCGTTGATGCATCGGATGTCGTAGAGCAACACGGTCTTGCCTACCGTGCAGACCAGCACTTCCTTGCCATCCTTCTCCTCTATGTGCATCGTGTATGCCGACGTCCCGGGTGGTGTCTTCAACTGCCACGGCTTATCCTTCGTGCGCTTTTCCATCATGGTTACGCATTGCTGTGCATCGCCATCTGGTTGCCTTCGCTATCCACGAAGAAGGCCATGAAGCCATTCTCACCGATGTCCGTCTTGGGCAGGGTCACTTGGCCACCGGCCTTCTCCACGCGGCCCAGCGCATCGTTCAGGTCCGGGTCGGCGTTCAGGTAGATGATGCACCCATCCTTGCTGGGCCGGTGCATCTCGCTCTGGCACACCGCGCCGTTCGCCTTCCCATTACCGGGTTGCAAGGGGAACATGGCCATCTTCGTGCCTTCCATGTCGAGCTCTTCCATCGTGACGTTGAACACTGCCTCGTAGAATTTCTTCGCGCGCTTGATGTCCGTTGCGGGGATTTCGAACCAGTTCAGGCTGTTGGTATTGCTGTTCATTTTTGGTGTGGTTGGGGCAATGAATCTAAATCGGTCCAAGGAAGATCGATCGGTTCTGTGACGGGACGTGACCATACTCGGCAACGATCGTACATTCGTGACCATGGCGTACGACGAGAATCTCGCCGACCGCATCCGCGATATCCTGGACCGGCAACGTGTGCACTACGAAGAAAGGCGCATGATGGGCGGTCTTTGTTTCATGGTGCACGGTAAGATGTGCATGGGTGTGGAGAAGGACAAATTGATGGCGCGCATCGGCCCCGAAGTCTATCCAGAAGCGCTCAAACGCAAGGGCTGCCGCGAGATGGACTTCACCGGCAAGCCCATGAAGGGGTATGTGTATGTGTTGTCGCAGGGTTTCGCGGAAGAAAATGACCTTGCGGCTTGGGTGCAGCTCTGTCTGGACTTCAACCCGCTCGCTGTTGCCAGCGTGAAGGCGAAGAAGAAGTAGACCGTTCAGCGCAAGCCACCGGCCCGTTCAGCATCCACGCCGATCGCTTCCCTAAAGAACCGATCATGCGCTCATAGGTGGCGGTCAATTCTTGCAGATGGCGCCAGCAAGGCACATTTGCCTATGCGCTCCTCGGCGGAGAAGGTCGAGACATTGCCAAACCGTTGCGAACTGTATCTGAACAGTATTCGAGGGAATGTTCATCTCGCTGGTCAAGGAATACATTGACATACGCGCACTTCCGAAAGGGATGCGCCAGTTGCGATGAGATGTGCCCTACACCACCTCCTTCACCCCAACAACGGATTCCAACGCCACCTTCGCCCCCTGCACATTCTTCACATCCTGCACACTGATCCGAAGCGTCCCCGCCTTCTCGTAGACCTTGAATTTCCGAGGTTGCGCTTGTACCGCCCGCAACACGGAGTGGAAGGTCTCTCCCTCGAAGAACGGATGCTTCTGATCCGCGATGAAGGTCCCGATCAGCGTTTGTTTCTTGAGTACCATCTTCTCCAGACCCATGCGTTGGCCGAGCCAGCGGAGTCGGATGGCTTCCATGAGTTCGGTGACCTGTTGTGGGATGGCGCCGAAGCGGTCGGTGATCTCGGCGGTGAATTTCTGGAGCTCGGTCTCGTCCTTGATGTCGTCGAGTTTACGGTAGAGCGCGAGGCGTTCGGCGGTCTCGCTCACGTAGCTGTTGGGGATCAGCATGGTGAGGTCGGTCTCGATGATGCAGTCGTCGCTCTGGTCGCGGCGTGATCCGCGGGCCAGGGCGTGGCTGCTTTCCTGGGCATCGTCGAAGAGGTCCTTGAAGTGCTGGTCCTTCAATTCGCGCACGGCTTCTTCGAGGATCTTGTGGTAGGTCTCGAAACCGATGTCGTTGATGAAGCCGCTCTGTTCCGCACCGAGCAGGTCGCCCGCGCCGCGGATGTCGAGGTCCTTCATGGCGATGTGTATGCCGCTGCCCAGGTCGCTGAACTGCTCGATGGCTTGCAGGCGTTTGCGGCTGAGGTCGGGCAGCAGGTGCGGACTGGGGGCGAGCAGATAGCAGTAGGCCTTCTTGTTGCTGCGGCCCACGCGTCCGCGCAACTGGTGCAGGTCGCTAAGGCCAAAATTCTGCGCTTCGTTGACGATGATGGTGTTGGCGTTCGGGATGTCGAGGCCGTTCTCCACGATGGTGGTACACACGAGCACATCGGTGTTGCCTTCGATGAAGTCCATCATCACCTCCTCCAGCTTGTGGCCTTCCAGCTGACCATGACCCACACCCACGCGCGCGCCGGGCACCAGCTTGCGGATCATGTCGGCGATGAACTCGATGTTCTTCACCTTGTCGTGCAGGAAGTACACCTGGCCACCGCGTGAGAGTTCGTATTCGATGGCCCCGCGGATCACCACCTCATCGTACGGTTGCAGCATGGTGCTCACCGGGTAACGGTTCGGCGGCGGCGTGCTGATGATGCTGAGGTCGCGTGCGCCCATCAGGCTGAACTGCAGTGTACGCGGGATCGGTGTAGCGGTGAGCGTGAGCGTGTCCACCGTGGCGCGCAGGGTCTTCAACTTGTCCTTCACGTTCACACCGAACTTCTGCTCTTCGTCGATGATGAGGATGCCGAGGTCCTTGTACTGCACATCCTTGCTCACCAATCGGTGCGTGCCGATGATGATGTCGATCTTGCCTTCCTTGAGATCCTTGAGGATCTGCGTTTGCTCCGCGCTGCTGCGGAACCGGTTGATGTACTCCACGCGCACCGGCATGCCTTTCATCCGCGCCGAGAAACTCTTCCAGTGCTGCAAGGCGAGGATCGTCGTGGGCACGAGCACCGCAGCTTGTTTGCCGTCGCACGCCGCCTTGAACGCCGCGCGGATCGCGACTTCCGTCTTCCCGAAACCGACATCGCCGCAGACCAGACGATCCATCGGCGTGGGTTTTTCCATGTCGCGTTTCACGTCCTGCGTGGCCTTCAGCTGGTCGGGTGTGTCCTCGTAGATAAAGCTCGCTTCCAGTTCGTGCTGCAGGTAGTTGTCCGGCTGGAATGCGAAGCCCGGCTTGCTCTTGCGTTGCGCGTAAAGCTTGATCAGGTCGAAGGCCAGCGCCTTCACCTTTGCCTTCGTTTTCTCCTTCAGGTTCTTCCACGCCGGACTGCCGAGCTTGCTGATGTTCGGCGCTTTCCCGCTCTCCTCGCCACTGTATTTGCTTACGCGGTGCAGGCTGTGGATGCCCACGTACAGGATGTCGTTGTCGCGGTACTTCAGGCGGATCGCTTCCTGCATTGATCCTCCTGCATCGATCGTTTCCAGTCCGCTGAACACACCCACCCCGTGATCGATGTGGACCACCAAGTCACCGGGTTTCAGCTGCGTCAGTTCCTTCAGCGTAAGCGCCTGCGCGTTCTTGCGGAAGCCTTCCTTCAGCCGGTAGCGGTGGTAGCGCTCGAAGATCTGGTGGTCGGTGTAGAGCGCCAGCTTCAGCTCGGGGTCGATGAAGCCTTCGTGCAGGTCGAGAACAAGAGGCGTGAAGGCCACCTCGTGCTCCATGTCGTTGAAGATCGAGTAGAGGCGCTCGCTCTGCTTCGCGCTGTTGCAGGCGATCAGGTTGGTGTAGCCCGCGTTCTGCTTGTTGTGAAGGTCACCGGAGAGTACCTTGAACTCCTTGGCGAATGTTGGTTGAGGTCGCTGTTGGAAGTCGATGGTTACAGCCGCGTGCATCGAGCCTTGAGCCGCGAGCTTGTCCCCGTCCGGGAGCAAGCTCGTGGCTCGTGGCTCAAGACTCGAAGCCCAGAACACTTTCCTAAACCCCAAAGTCCCCTTGATCAACGCACCATCCGTGGCAAGCAGCTCACTGGGTGTGGCGTGTTTGTCCTTGTCCGGTAGCCGTTCGTATGTTTCGCTGAGCAGCTTCAATTGCTTCTTGGCCGCATCACCGATGGCTTGCAGGTCGCGTAACCAGATGGTCGCGTTCTCTGGCAATTGCGCGA
>DAOORM010000213.1:0-4384 GCA_035389265.1 Flavobacteriales bacterium
TTTGGCATGTCCGGAGGGTATCCGGGTCGCGAAGGTACCCCGGCAGGGTTGTGCTGGGGCGAAATGTGGATAAGGTGGGGAGATCGTGGAGAAGAAGTCGATCAGAAAATCTGATAATGAGATGATCAGAGAATGAGGCCTACGCACAGGGCCGCACGCTGTTCGTGATCTTCATTTGCCGCCGTACATCACACCTTTGCGGTGCATTCGATCATCCTCCTCCGACATTGCTTCGGCGGAAGCATCTGATCGTCTGATCTTCTGATCCAGTGCTCTCGTATTTCACCCACGGCCCCACCCTCGCCTACCGCATCTACGGCTCGGGCCCTTTGCCCGTGCTGGCCTTCCACGGTTTCGGTCGCACCGGCGCCGACTTCGCCATCCTGGAGAAGGAACTCGGTGATCGTTGCACGCTCTACGCCTTCGACCTGCACTTCCACGGCCAAAGCCCCGGCTATCCCGAACGCGCCGAAACGCCTTTCACGCCGCACGAACTGGCCACCTATTTCACGGCCTTCGCCGATGAACGCGGCTTCCCGCGCATGGTCGTGCTCGGTTACAGCCTTGGTGGACGCATCGCCTTATGCCTGCTCGAGCAGCTGCCCGAACGCCTGAGCCACCTGTTCCTGGCCGCGCCCGATGGCCTGAAGACACGCCCCTGGTACCGCGGGTTGGCCGCATCCAAGGTCGGCCGCAGCCTGTACCGCCGTTTCGTGGAACGGCCGGCCGCGGTACACGCGTTGATCAATGGCCTGCGGGCCACCCGCCTGATGAGCCAGAAGATGCACCGCTTCCTAATAGGCCAGACCGACAGCCGTGCGAAACGGATGCTGGTGCGTGATGTGTGGTTGAGCTACCGCCTGATCGAACCAGACCTGGCCCGCGTGGCCGCCCAAGCCAGCCAGCACGGCATTCCCGTTCACCTCTTCTTCGGAGCGCGCGACTCGGTGATCAGACCCGCCTTCGGCCAGCGGTTGCGCCAACACGCCCCCGACCGCATCACGCAGCAGGAACTGCCCTTCGGCCATGTGCTCCTGACCCCGGAACTCGGCCAGGCCATCCGCCCTCATCTGCCCACTTGAGCATCGATCCCGCGCTTGCCAACCGGTAGGTGGACCGAAGGACGCATCCCCAACGAAAAAGGGCCGCCGAAACGGCAGCCCTCTTCTGAGTTCACTGAAGATCAGCCTTTGTGCGAGGCCTCGTCGCTCGTGGTGAGCTTATGACGGCCCTGACGACGACGGCTGGCGAGCACGGCACGACCTGCTGCGCTGCTCATGCGCTTGCGGAAACCATGCTTGTTGGTACGCTTGCGTTTGCTGGGCTGGTAGGTACGTTTCATCGCCGTTGGTCTTTCTTAAGGGACGGCAAATGTAGGCCTTTTCCGTTTTCTGACAAACACCAGCTGAAACTTCCTTCATCGGGGCGCAAAACGCAGGCGATCAAGGCCATAAGCAGCCACATTCCCGCCTTCCACCTCCACGAACAGCCGTCCGTGGCGGTCCACATCCATGGGCCGGGCCGTGATCGGAAGCCCATCCAGCAGCATCTCGGACCACCTTCCCCGGGCCCAGAGTTGCTCGGTGTAAGCCGCCTCCCAGCCCGGCTGCCGCTGCTCGAAGATCGTCCACCACCGTTCCAAGGCCTGGCACAACCGCTCCTGCAAGGTTTCCAGCTCAACCATACGTCCCGAAGCGAGTTGGATGCTGGTGGCCACCAGTTCCTCGGGGAAAGCGGTGCTGTTGCCATTGATGCCGATGCCCACGATGCTGCTCTGCACCAGTTCGCCCACCACTTCGTTCTTGATGAGGATGCCCGCGATCTTGCGCCGTTCCACCAGCACGTCGTTGGGCCATTTGATGCGCACCTCGCCCGGCACCAAGCTCCGGACCACTTCGGCCACCGCCAAGGCTGCCAACTTGCCGAGCATGAACTGGTCCTCGGCACGCAGGCACGCAGGCTTCAACACCACGCTCATCATCAGGTCAGCGCCCGGTTCCGAGAGCCACGTGCGCCCGCGCTGGCCCCGACCGGCCGTCTGCTCGCGGGCCAGAATGACAGCCCCGTGCTGCACCTTCGACAGGTTGAGCAACTCGGCAGCCGTTTTGTTGGTGCTCTCGAGCGTATCGAACGCGAAGACCGGATGCCCGATGGCCATGTTCCTCTGTTTTGGGCACGCGCCGCAAAGGCGTGGGATCCTTCGTACCTTTGAACGGACCAAGATAATCGGATGAAGAAAGCACCCGCGGTAGTGCGGGAGGGTGCCACCACCCTCCTGGTGGAAACCATCATCAATGGCATTCAGGAGGTAAAAGGAAAGGACATCGTACACCTTGACCTGCGCGATGTACCCCATGCGGTGAGCGACCACTTCATCATCTGCCACGGAGACTCGGCCACTCAGGTGGACGCCATCCAGCGGTCGGTGGAGAAATTCGCTCGCGATAAGGCGAACGAGAAGCCATGGCACATGGAGGGAACAAGCAACTCCGAATGGGTGTTGATGGATTTCGTGGACGTGGTGGTGCACATCTTCCACCGGGACAAACGTTCGTACTACGCCTTGGAAGACCTCTGGGGAGACGCCGCCAGCAGGCGCTATGAGAACGTGGCGTGAACGACAGGAGAACGACGAACAACGTGAGCAACGACGAACGCAATAACAACTCCGAGAAGGATCGACCCAAGAAGTCGTTCAACTTCTATTGGATCTACGGCATCATCATCCTGGTGATCCTCTCCATCAACCTGTTCCAGTTCGGTGGGAGCATGGCGAAGATCGACCCCACCGAGTACCAGCGCATGCTGGACGCTGGTGATGTGGAACGCATCGTGGTGGTGAACGACCAAGTGGTGAAGGTCTTCATCAAGAAGGACCGCCTGGACAAGGATCCGCACAAGGGCAAGATCAAGGACTCGCCCATCAGCGGCACCAACACCGGTCCACACTACGGCTTCAACATGGGCACGAGCAACGTGCTGAAGGACCGAATCGTGCAGGATGCCGAGAAACACGGCGTGCCGTACGAGTACGAGACCCAGGACAACTGGGGCCGCGAGATCCTCAACTGGGTGCTCTTCTTCGGCGTGATGATCGCCATCTGGATGTTCGTGATGCGCCGCATCGGCGGTGGCGGCGGACCCGGCGGACAGATCTTCAACATCGGCAAGAGCCGCGCCCAGGTCTTCGAGGGCGGCAAGAGCACCAACGTCACCTTCAACGATGTGGCCGGCCTGGCCGAAGCCAAGGAGGAACTGCAGGAGATCGTGGATTTCCTCAAGAACCCCAAGAAGTACACCGACCTCGGCGCCAAGATCCCCAAGGGGGCGCTGCTTGTGGGCCCTCCGGGTACGGGTAAGACCCTGCTCGCGAAAGCCATCGCCGGCGAAGCCAACGTGCCCTTTTTCAGCCTGAGCGGCTCCGATTTCGTGGAGATGTTCGTAGGCGTAGGCGCCAGCCGCGTGCGCGACCTGTTCAAGCAAGCCAAGGAAAAGGCTCCCGCCATCATTTTCATCGACGAGATCGATGCTATCGGCCGTGCCCGTGGACGCAGCGTGAGCATGGGCGCCAACGACGAGCGCGAGAATACCCTGAACCAGCTGCTCACCGAGCTCGACGGCTTCGGCACCAACAGCGGTGTGATCCTGATCGGCGCCACGAACCGCGCCGATGTGTTGGACCGCGCACTGATGCGTCCCGGACGTTTCGACCGCCAGATCTTCGTGGATATGCCCGATCTGAACGAGCGGGAAGAGATCCTGCGCGTTCACCTGAAGCCGTTGAAGCTCGATGTGACCGTGGACGTTTCGTTCCTTGCGCGCCAGACCCCAGGCTTCAGCGGAGCCGACCTGGCCAACATCTGCAACGAGGCCGCACTGATCGCAGCGCGTAAGAAGAAGACCAGCGTGGACAAGCAGGACTTCCTCGACGCCGTGGACCGCGTGATCGGTGGCTTGGAGAAGAAGAACAAGATCATCACCACCGACGAGAAGCGCGCTATCGCCTACCACGAGGCGGGCCACGCCACGGTGAGCTGGTTGGTGGAACACGCCAGCCCGTTGATCAAAGTGACCATCGTGCCGCGTGGACGTTCGTTGGGCGCCGCCTGGTACCTGCCCGAAGAACGCCACCTGACCACCGCCGAGCAGATGCTGGACGAGATGTGCGCAGCCTTGGGTGGACGAGCCGCCGAGGACGTGATGTACGGCAAAGTGAGCACCGGTGCCCTGAGCGATCTGGAGAAGGTGACCAAGCAGGCTTATGCCATGATCACCATGTACGGCCTCAACGACCGCATCGGCAACATCAGCTATTACGACAGCTCGGGCCAGAGCGAATACACCTTCGGTAAGCCCTACAGCGAGAAGCAAGCACAGACCATCG
>DAOORM010000214.1:0-4377 GCA_035389265.1 Flavobacteriales bacterium
CAGCGACGAATTGTTGTTCCCGGAGTTGCTCGGGGCTGTGGACCGCCTGCTATCCGAAGCTGGTCGCTTTGCGGTGATCATCCCCTTGAACCGGGAACTGGAGTTGCTTGCGTTGGCGGCTCAGGTGGGGTTGAAGCCGGTGCGCCGCTGCCTGGTGAAGTACGTAGCGCACCGGCCCGCCAAGCGCGTGTTGCTGGAGTTCGACCGAGTGGGAGGAACCATCCGTCAAGAAGAACTCACCATCGAGAACACGGGCCCCTTCGATTACACGCCGGAGTACCGGGCGCTCATCAGCGACCTGATGCTGAATTTCTAGGCCTCGACCTCCTCTTCGGTGAACTTCACTCCGAAGGTCTCCAACTCATCCAGGATCGGCTCGTAGATCACGGGCTTCAGCGGCAATAGCACGCCACGATCGGTGATGGTGCCGTTCAACAAGAGCTTGCAAGCCATGGCGATCGGCAGACCGACCGTGCGGGCCATCGCCGTGTGAATGGTGTCTTCACCGATCACACCCAACGAAGCATGGATGGTCTGGTGCTGCCCTTCGACCGCATAGCGGAACCGGTGCCACATCACCACCATGTCCTTATCCTGCGGGCCGAGCTTCCATTTCTGCTCGAGCAAGTGCTGCAGCGTGGCGGCCGGGGAACGACCGCTCACGCCGATCGGGTTGTTCTTGTCGAAGAGACCCAGCCAGTGGAGCTTCTGCATCACGGTGCCGTGTTCGTCCAGACCCAGGTAGTTGGCCAGGTTCCCCCGCGTGTCGCACTCTTGGCAATGGGGGAGGAAGGCATCCAGGTACGCACTCCAGTTCGCTTTCGCTGGCAACTCCATGGTGAAACCATCCTCCGTGCAACCCAACTGCACGAAGGTATCCCAGGCCTCACAGTAGCCCGCCTTCCGCAGCGTTCCGCGTAGCAGGGTCGGGATATCATCCAAGCCGTAATGCGAGCGGTACTTCAACGAGTCGCGGTTGGCGTAACCATCGAACTCCCCGAAACCTTCGACTGCCACATGCACCGTTTGCTTGAAGAGTTTGTGGTAGGGGATGTACTTCGTTTCGCCATCGCGGATGTACTTCGCGGCGCCTCCTTGTCCGGCGAGTATCACGTTGCGTGGGTTCCAGCTGAATTTGTAGCCCCACGGATTGTCGTCGCTTTCCGGTGCTACCAAGCCACCGCAGTAGCTCTCGAAGGCTTCCATGCGTCCACCTTCCGCGCGGATCCGGTCCAGGATGCGCATGGCGCTCATGTGGTCGATGCCCGGATCGAGGCCCATTTCGTTCAGCACGGTAAGCCCCGCCGCTTTGAAGTCCGCATCCATCGGCCAGAGCGCGTCGGGCACGTAGCTGGGCGTGATCACGTGTTTCTTCAAGGCCAGGCAGTCCTTCAGCACGTCCATGTGCATGAAGGCCGGTAGCATGCTGATCACCAGGTCGTGTTTGGCGATGAGCGCGCTTCGAGCCGCACCATCCGTGGCATCCAGGGCGAATCCCGTGGCCACCGCTGGCCCCTCGGCCACCAACATGGAGGCATGCGACGGATCCTTGTCCGCCACCGTGATGCGCCACTGCTGGTCACCAGCGTTCCGGATCAGGTAACGGATCAGGGAGGAGGCCGATCGGCCGGCGCCGAGGATCAGGATGCTGCGCATGGTTCAGGTGCTGGGCCCCAAAGATGCGAAGTGCGGACCAGCCAAGCGCCACGCGGGTTCCATGACGGCTGCCCCGGTTTGGCATAGGGCTTGCCTAGGATGGGGCAACGTCTAACTTCGCAACCCATTAAACCCACCATGGAACGTTTATTCTCCCTCGCCCTCGCGGTGCTCTTCACCCTGGCAAGCTTTGCCCAGACCGCCGATCTCGTGGTCTTCTCCGACGACGGAACCAAGTTCACCCTCATCGTGGACGGCGACATCAAGAACGCCTCGCCCGCCACCCGTGTTGTCGCTACCGGCATCCGGACGGAGACACCCGTGATGATGCTGAAGTTCGAGGATGCTGCCATCCCGACCATCAAACAGAACGGTTACCTGGAGATGGGCAAGGAGTACACCATGATGCTCACTACCAACAAGAAAGGAGCACGCGTGCTGCGCATGACCGGTCAGGCTGAACTGGGCACCGCCGCCAAGAGCGAACCGGTGAAGCCTTCGCCCACCACCTTCACGGAGGATGCGCCTACGCAAACGACGACCGTGACCCAAGAAGTGGCCGTGCCGGCCGATGAGGTGATCACCACCACCACGGTGATCGAGGAAGGCGACCCCATGGATGGTGAGGACGTGAACATCAACATGGGCGTGAACGGCATCAACTTCAACATGAACGTGAAGGTGGATGACGGGTCCAAGTCGACCACTTCCACTTCAACCACCACCCGCACCACCACGACCACTACCCGCACCACCACGCCTCCTGCTCCGACCAAACCGATCATCGACACCAAGCCCGCTCCCGTGGAGCCCGCTGTGTACAGCATGCCCGGCTACTCCGGACGCGTAGGCTGCGGCTGGCCCATGAGCAACACCGAGTTCGCCGATGTGAAGAAGAGCATCGAAGCCAAGAGCTTCGAGGATAGCAAGATGACCTTGGCCAAGCAGGTGGGAAGCAACCGCTGCTTCACCGTCGACCAGGTGAAAGGCCTCATGACGCTCTTCAGCTTCGAGGACAGCAAATTGGACATCGCCAAGTACGCCTACGAGCGCACCTTCGACATCGACAACTACTACAAAGTGAACGACGCGTTCACCTTCGAAAGTTCCATCGACGACCTGAACGAGTACATCCAGGCCCGTTAAGCCCCAACACCAAACGGCCTCCCACCATGCGCCGGCAACCACATATCCTCATCACCCTTGGCATAGCCGCTCTCCTCGGCGCGTGCTCCGGCTCGAAGTCCTTCTCCAAGAAGGGCGACAAGCTCGACGCAGCCGGGATGTACGCGGAGGCTGCCGACATGTACCTGCAGGCGGCCCAGCGGAATACCAAGAACGTGGAGGCCAAGATCGGCCTGAAGAAGACCGGCCAGATGTTGCTGAACGACAAGCTCAGCACCTTCTTCAAGCAGGTGGCCACAGGCGGTGCGCGCGGCGAAGCCGTGGCAGCCTACCTCGATGCCAAAGCCTACGTGGACCGCGTGGCCTATACCGGTGTGGTGCTGGAGATCCCCGACCACTACAAGGCCGACTTCGAGAAGGTGAAGGCCGAACACCTCGTGGACCTCTACAACGAAGGGCAGGCCCATTTCGAGAAGGAGGAGTTCGCTGCAGCGGAGAAGGTCTTTGCGCGCATCGCCAAACTCGAACCCAACTACAAGGATGCAAGCAGCTTACAGAGCGTAGCCTACCTGGAGCCGCTTTATCGCACCGGTAAAAGCGAACTGGAAAGCGGCAACTATCGGAAAGCTCACGCCGCCTTCACCAAGGTGATGGACAAGAACAGCGCTTACAAGGACACCAACACCCTGCGTCAGGAATGCTTGACCAAAGGGCAGTTCACCGTGGCGGTGCTGCCGTTCACCTCGAGCGACAAATACAGCGGCTTGGCCACCAAGGTGCAGGCCCACGCCATGACCGCCTTGATCGATGTGAAGGACCCATTCCTGAAGGTGGTTGACCGGGAGAACATGGATCGCATCTTGGAGGAACAGCGCCTCGGCCTCAGTGGCGTGGTGGATGAGCAGACAGCCGTCCGCGTTGGTAATCTCATCGGCGCCCAAGCCGTGCTGATGGGCAACGTGGTGAGCTATCAGGAGATCCCGGGCCAGGTGCGGAAGAGTACCAAGGATGGCTACGAATCGTACCGCGTGCAACAGGTGAACAAAGAGACCAATGAGAAGTACTTCATCACCAAGTACAAACCCGTGCGGTACACCGAATTCTATCAGGAGAACAAGGTGGTCCTGTCCTTCAACTACAGGCTCGTTTCACTCGAGACCGGTGAAGTGCTCGTGAGCAAAGTGGTGGAACGCCAGGCCGAAGACCACGCCTACTATGCAGCCTACGATGGTAACAAGGACGCCCTGTTGCCCATGCTGAACGGTAATGTGGACCTGCGCGACAATGCGCGCCGCGAGATCAAGTCATTGTTGAATGCGTCTCGGGAGGTGAAGCCCGTGACCACCTTGATGAGCGAGGTGTTGCAGGCCACTTCATCCTCCATGGCCGCCACCATTGAACAGGAGATCAGCGCTAAGCTGCCATGATGAAACGCTTGCTGCGTATCGCGCCTTTCTTGCTACTGGTCGCTTGCGGTGGAAGCAAGAAGACGGTGGAGACCCCGGTGGTGACACCGGTGGAACAACGTCCCTCTTGGGTGGGTGCGCGCCCCTCTAGCGATGGCTACTACACAGGCATCGGCATGGCCAACAAGAG
>DAOORM010000215.1:0-2620 GCA_035389265.1 Flavobacteriales bacterium
AGGTCCACAACCATCGATGTTCGTGCCATTGCCGTTCCAGGAACAGGCATGGGTATGCCTCGAGCCTAGGTTGTGGCCGGCTTCATGCGTAACCACCATCGTGCTCCAACTGTACGTAGGCACGTTCGCATAGGTGCTGTTGATCCCGCTGAACGCCATCCTCAACCGGGTTTGCGAATTGCAAAGCGTATTCAGCCAAGCCACACCTCCGCCTCCTCCGTAACTGATCAAATGCGCCATGTCACCGTTGAACGAGGTGCGCGTAACCCCGAATTGGTCCAAGAATGCCCCACTACCCGGACCAGTGTACGGACTGGGCACATCCCAAATGAACAACTCCGACAAGGTGACGTCGATGCCATCGTTATCGAACAACAAAGCGCTCTGGTTGAAGAGGCCGGTGACGTAGTTCGTGGTGTTAGCGATATCACCTTTGTCCAAGAAGACGTTGTGGTTCACTTCCCAGTAGTAACGCACACAGCGAATGGTACGGTCACCGCCGGTGATCTCGAGCTCGTGTCGGTCGTAGATGCCTTCCCGGTCCTCCGTGGCGCAGGTGAAGTCCGGCGTGCCGCGCAAATGGCGATCGCGGTAGATCACATGCGCGCCTTTCACATCCCGCTCGAAACGCCCCACCACGATCTGGTCCTGACCGTCGTTCAGCAACCCCATCACTTCATCCGCATAGATGCTGATCGCCGCCCATGAGCCGGGAATGCCCCGGATCATGCCCCGGTAGTGTACACCGGGCAGCCCCACGGACACCGCGCCGCTGGCCGCCACCACACGCACATCCTCCGGACCTACCTCGGCACGCGCCAAGTCCAGGATCACGGTCCTGCCTTCGAACGGAAGCTCAAGGGCGACATGCTCTGCCGCGGCACGCATGGCGCGCACGGCGCTTACACGGTCCAACGTCACCACATCCGCCTTTTCCAAGGCTTTGGACCAGAGCCCGGCTTGGTCCTGGGCATTACCGGTCCCTTGGAAGACCTTCACCGGGGCAAAGACCACACCACGTTGTCGCAGGGCCTCAATGCGCTCGGATACCTGCCCGGAGCGTGAAAAGGCCGGGAGATTCAATGCGGCGATGACCAGGAGTAACAAGAAGCGTGACGCGTGCATGAAGGGTTGGTTGGTTGGTTGGACCAAAGTACCGGCTGCTCCGGCTCCGTGATGCAGCGAAAGGGGCCAATTCGTCCTGCATCCTTACTTTCCTGTTGAATGCCTGAATGGACCTGATGGACCAGCTCTGGAACGCTCAGTCTGGCCAAGGAACCGTGTATCATTTGCCACGAAAATGTCCAAGAAAGCGGTCATTCCAAAAACTAGAAAGTCGGGCCCTGAGGTCCGACTTTCTAGTTTCCGATCGTCTGGATCACACGTTGAAGAGGAAGTGCATCACATCACCATCCTTCACGATGTACTCCTTCCCTTCCGTGCGCAACTTGCCCGCTCCACGAGCGGCGGCTTCGCTACCCAATGTCACGTAGTCGTCGTACCCGATCACCTCGGCCCGGATGTAGCCTTTTTCGAAGTCGCTGTGGATCACACCGGCCGCTTTCGGTCCGGTATCGCCTTGGTGGATCGTCCAAGCGCGCACCTCCTGCACACCAGCGGTGAAGTAGGTCTGCAGTTTCAACAGGTGGTAGGCGGCATGGATCAACTTGTTCACGCCGGGTTCGTTCAGGCCGATATCCGACAGGAACATCTCGCGCTCCTCGGGGGTCTCCAACGCGGCGATCTCCGCTTCGATGGCGGCCGTCACGAAGATCACTTCGGCGTTCTCCTGGGCCACAGCCGCCTTTACGCGGTCCACGTGGGCGTTACCGGTCACCGCGCTCTTTTCCTCCACGTTGCACACATAAAGCACCGGCTTGGTGGTGAGTAGTTGGAACTCCGCCAACAAGGCTGGGTCATCGGTGGGTGTCACCACGGTGCGGGCGCTCTCCCCCTTCAACAGCGCTTCGCGGATGCGGGTCAACAGCTCGAACCGGCGCTTGGCCTCCTTCTCCCCGATCTGCGCCTGCTTCTCCACCTTCTTGATCCGCGCTTCCACAGTCTCTAGGTCCTTCAGTTGCAATTCGATGTCGATCACCTCCTTGTCGCGCACGGGGTCAACGCTGCCATCCACGTGCACCACATTGGGGTCGTCGAAGCAGCGCAGCACATGCAGGATGGCGTCACACTCGCGGATGTTGCCGAGGAACTGGTTGCCCAAACCCTCGCCTTTGCTGGCCCCTTTCACCAGTCCCGCGATGTCGACGATCTCCACGGTGGTGGGTACGATGCGCTGTGGCTTCACCAACTCGGCCAGCTTGTTCAGCCGCTTGTCCGGCACGGTGATGGTGCCCACGTTCGGCTCGATGGTGCAGAACGGGAAGTTCGCCGCCTGCGCCTTCGCGTTACTCAAGCAGTTGAACAAGGTGCTCTTGCCTACGTTCGGCAGACCCACGATACCACATTTCAATGCCATGGTGATGTGCTCCTTCCGGCTCGTTCCGGAAAAGCGGCCGCGAAGGTAGCGTGTTCCGCTGTGCGGAATAGGCCTGAACGACGAGCGGGCGCCACCACAGCGCCCGCTCCAAGACGAACCGGCCAAAACCAGATCTACCGGATC